>JAEZLF010000025.1 GCA_023435925.1 Bacillota bacterium | reverse complement strand
TACTAAAGGATGATTTCGATCATTATGATGAAATGACACAAGCCATTGAGGAGCTAATCGATTACACAGAATATCATTTTGGCTATGAAGAAGCGCTCTTTGAAAAGTATCATTATGAGAATGCTTTCACACACAAAATTGAACATGATTTCTTTGTAAAAAAGATAAAAAGAATTGGGAATAAAGACCTGGACGAAAACCAGGATCAGACATTGACAGAAATAGTAACTTTTGTTGCCGACTGGGTCACCGGTCATATTTTAGATACTGATATGAAATATAGAGAATGCTTTATCAAGGGCGGGGTATAATATGAAGCACCTATTCATTGTGAATCCTGCAGCAGGTAAAGGCCGTACCCTTGAGCAAATTCCTGAAATCAAAGAATACTGCGAAAGCAATGGTTATGAATATGAAATTGCCGTAACCGAATATCCCAAGCATGCAACAGAAATTGCAAAAAAGCATAGTGAATCTCAGACTCTCAGAATATATTCTGTAGGCGGTGATGGTACGCTCAATGAGGTGCTGAACGGTATGGCCGGCAGCACAAGTATTCTCGCTGCGATTCCTTGTGGGTCCGGCAATGATTTCATTCGAAGTATTATTGGACCAAATATTCCGAAGAGTATGGTGAAGCCTTCCATCAATGGCACGGAACGGCTTATCGATTATGCAAAAGTGAACGACAAGTGCTTTATTAACATCACCTCTCTTGGTTTTGATGCAGAGGTCGTTTATCAGACACGTCACTTTAAGAAGCTTCCACTGATCACTGGCGAGGTGGCCTATATTCTCGGAATACTCTCTGCGGTCCTGGGCTGCAAAAACCATTTCATGGAGATAAAAGTAGACGATGTCACCGTTTCAGGAAAGTCCTTACTTGTAGCTGTCGGCAACGGCAATTACTATGGGGGTGGAATGCTTGCACTACCTGATGCTAAGCTGGATGATGGTTTGTTTGATATTTGTCACGCAGACAAATTCTCAAGGTTAAATATCCTCAGGCTTTTTCCCAAGTTCATGAAAGGTCTGCACGGTTCAATCCCGGGAGTACATTTCTATAGAGGCAAGAAAGTGGAAATATCTGTGGACAAGCCCATCCCCATGAACCTGGATGGAGAACTTGCAATGCTTCAGAAGACTACTTTCGAAATTTTCCCGAAAGCACTGCCCTTTGTCATTCCGGCCATGTAGGATAGTGGGGACGGTACGATTTTGCCAACTTGGCCTGGCGAAATCGTACCGTCTCCACTGTTGCACCATCCCCACCGCTACACCAACCGTTACAATCACATTGCTTCCAACAGGCGGTACTGCGCTGTGTATAGCTTCCAGTATGCGCCCTCTTTAGCCATCAGCTCATCGTGGGAGCCCTGCTCTGCAATCTTTCCGCCCTCTATATACATGATAGTATCCGCATTTTTGATCGTGGACAGCCTGTGCGCAATAATAAATGAGGTCCGTCCCTGTAGCAGCCTTTGTAATCCCTCTTGCAGGGCCATTTCCGTCTTGGTGTCAATGCTTGAAGTCGCCTCGTCCAATATAAGTATCCGTGGGTCTGCCAGCAGAGCTCTGGCAAAGGAAATCAGCTGTCTCTGACCTACTGAGAGCCTTGTTCCCCGCTCATTAACCTCCGTTTGATAACCATCCGGCATCGCTGCAATAAATTCATGTGCCCTGACAGCTTTAGCTGCCTCTATTGCCTCCTCATCCGTTGCATCCAGCTTGCTGTATTTAATATTATCCATAATGGTACCGGAGAAGATAAATGTATCCTGCAGCATAATACCCATTTGTCTCCTGAGTGATTCAAGCGTTACGTTCCTGACATCCCTGCCGTCGATCATCACACTTCCGGATTCAATATCATAAAAACGGCTCACCAAATTCACAATCGTTGATTTTCCAGCGCCTGTAGATCCGACCAGCGCAATCGTCTCACCCGGTTTCACGGAAAAACTCACATGGTCGAGTATGACTTCGCCCTTTTCATAGCTGAAAACAACATCGCTAAAATCCACCGCACCTTGAATGGAAGGCATTTCAACAGCACCGGGCAGATTGTCCACGAGGGGCTTTTCATCAATCGTTTCAAATATTCTTTCCAAATACGCAACCGCGTTGATAATGGCGTTATAGAAATTTCCCAGATTGCTGACCGGCTCCCAGAACCGCCAAATATAGCTTATAAACGCAATAATGACACCAACGGTAACTCCTCCTGTATTGAGCCACTTAACACCTGCTATAAAGACTGCTACAATACTGACCACAGAAATAATGTCAACAAATGGCCACATCAGAAACTGTATTCTGACTGCTGTCATCCATGATCTCCGATATTCATCGCTTTGCTCCAGAAATATCTCCATATTTTCTTTTTCTCTTGCAAAGCTCTGGGTAACCTTGATACCGCAAATACTCTCGTGTATGTAAGCATTCATATTGGCCTGCTTTCTGCTTACCCGCTGCCATGCCTTGCGCTGAGCGTTCTTTATCAGCATGGTCACAAGAATCAGTACAGGCAATCCGGCCATGCAGATCAGGGCAAGCCTTACATTGAGGTACATCATAAAGCAGATAATTGCCGCCAGTGTAAACATATCCGTGATCAGGTTGATGATACCGTTAGAAAGAAGGTCACTGAGGGAATTCACATAGTTGACAACTCTCACCAGGATCTTTCCGTGAGGTCTGCTGTCGTAAAAGGCAAAGGGGAGCTTCTGCAAATGAACAAAGATATCCTTCCTTATATTATGAATAATACTCTGACCAATGAATGTCATAGTCCGTATTCTATATTTCATACAAATGGTATTAAAAATCAATGTTGCCAGATAAATCAGTGCCAGAATTGCCAGACCCGGAATGTCCCGGGCAGGTATCCTGGAGTCAATCGCCACTTTGACAAGATAGGGGCCCAACAGCGCCAAAGCACTGGCTGTCAGCATAAGCAGCACTGTTGATGCGACCTTTCCCTTAAAGGGCTTCAGATAACCCAGCAGTCTTTTTAGCTGCTTAAAGTCAAATTTCGTATCCAGCTCTTCATCCACATCAAATTTGTTTCTGGCCATTATATCCCTCCAAATTTGTCTCTCGTGTTCT
>JAEZLF010000001.1 GCA_023435925.1 Bacillota bacterium | reverse complement strand
CAGGGAGGCGTTACAGAGTATTATCGCGGTATCGAGTTTGAAACAAATCTGCTTCCGAAAATCAAAGTTGAGATTGTTGTCAGCAAGGTTCCCGTAAGAACCGTTATTGAGACGGCGAAAAAGGTTCTTTACACCGGTAATATCGGTGACGGAAAGATCTTTGTCTACAACGTTGAAAATATCATTAAGGTTCGTACCGGTGAAGAAGGCTACGATGCTTTACAGGATGTAGAATAAGTCAATTATCATTTTTCTGACATCGGACTTTCACCGCCGAGATATGGACATTTGGGCGGCCTATAAGCCAGGCACTCTACTCACAAGTGCAGAGTGCCTGGTAGTCTCTTAATTAATGACATCACGAAGGCTCTGTCCGGCTGCAATGGATGTAAAACATGTCCATTACTAACGCTCTAATATGACAATCGGCTAAACTTTTTCTATTTTAAACTCAACGTCCTTTGGTAAAGCTAATCCGCATGCAACCTCAATACCCTTTATAATAGCAGATGGCACTGGACAGGCAGCGTGTTTGCAGTATTTCTTACCTAATTCGTATACTTTGGATTCTCCCAGCTTTGAAAAACATTCCTTAAACCCGTCAACTTCCTTCAGTTCCTGTTCCAGTGGCTTAATATTGGGGCAATCTGTAATAATGCTAATCAACGCATTTTGCATATCTTCTGAATCCACCTTAATTACCGATCTCAACCCACAGACACCTGGGTTTACTTTTACCTCTACCATATGCTCCAACTCCTTTTAGAAGTTCTTTTACTTTATTTCATTTTACAACAATACCCCTGGCAGGTATGTCATTATTTTTGGAAAATTTGTAATCCTTCGCTATTAATAATATCTTGACATACGCAAAAGTACTTTTGTAATATACTGTCTGCATAACCTAAGAAATCACAACTTGATTGCGGCCATTTTTCTTTCCCTGTAATAATGCCATATCTGCTTTCCTTACCGTTACCTGCATATCTTCCTCTTCAGAGTATTCTGCAATGCCGAATGTCATTGTCATAGTCAGGCTGAAGTAGTCACATTCACAGGTTGAGCTTTCCAGTCCTACCCGTATTCTTTCCGCCAGATATCCCGCACCTTCACTATTGGTATCCGTAAGCAGTAATAGAAATTCTTCTCCTCCCCATCTTGCAAGAACATCCGATTCTCTGCAATAACCGGACAGCACTGCGGCGATATGAACAAGTACTTTATCACCGCACTCATGCCCATATTGATCATTAAAATACTTAAAATTATCAATATCACACATGATAACGGAAAACACAGAGGTATTTCTTTTATAACGTTCTACAAGTTCGTCAAATCGTTCTTTTATGTATCTTCTATTATATAGGCCGGTTAGAGTATCCTTGATTGACAACTCCTCAAGCTTCAGCACGGTCTGTTCCAACTCCTTTTTCAGTGATTGTTCTTCAATAATGCTATTTTTCAGCATATCCGCTCCACAGGCCAGTTTTCCTATCTCATCCGCTCTTTGCACATACGGAATTATGCTATCTACCTTACCTTCACTGATATTCTCCAATGTGATAATAATATCATTTAATGGTTGGACAAACCTCCTTCTAAAATAAATTGGAATAAGAATAATAATTAAGATACTTGCAAACGATTGACAAATTCCGGAAATTAAACTCTTAAGTCCCTTTTCGATATTCTGTTGATTTGCTGATTCGATTTCCTTTACCGCTTCATCGCTAAGACACAAAATGGAATCTAATGCAGGCACAGATAGATTAGCTATCTCTTTATCCGCCCCTTCATATAGTTGGTTATTGCGGGCCAGCTCTATGATTCTTTCCTGCTCAGGCCGAAACCGCAGATAATATAGATCCCTGACATCCGCCAGTACATCGGTGAGATTTTGTGAGTCTATTAACACAATAGTCTTCTCTAATTCAGACCAGACTTGCTTTTCTTCGCCCCTCAGGAATAAAAGCGTGGCATCAACTTCTGCACTAAGGGTGCTGTTGCGTGCAATGGCAGATGTAATCACAGAGGACTCATTTCCCACAATGCTTCTGAAATATAAACTGTAAATAACTGCATCGAAATAGTTAGAAATATTACTGTGATTCTGTGAAAGCTGTCGAATAACATTTAATTCTGTTATTACCGTATTGATGTAATCGGTACAACGATCAAACCATAGTTCCCTGGTATTAGCGTCCCGCTCAGACGAAGGTTTTTCAGCTTCTTCATTTGTTCTAAGGCGCAGCAAATTGATTTTTTCATATTCCTCGCGAAGCTGTCCTGTTTCTTTCGGGAAAACTCTTTCCATGGCTGAAAAACCAGCTTCAAATGCCTCATTGGCAGCCGTTCGACGTTCGTTTATAAAAGCAATGTTCGCATCAGAAATCGACTGTTCCTTTGAAAGAACAACATTCATTCTTCCTCTTTCAAACATAAAGTTCTTCAGTCCATCTGAAAAATTTTGTATCATATCCTGAACAATACTTAATTTTGATGCCTGCTGGTAACTCGTCCAGCCAAGATATAGACTGTAGGTCGAATAGGACATAATGATCAAGCACAGCACCGTAATGAGTATCGATACTTTAAACAATATGGATTTATTATGATAAGCATTTCGCATTATATGTTTACCCCTTGACACCATTGTTATAGTCTCTATGATTTTTATGCTTTTATCCTAATCCTTTTCGATATCGCTATTCGCTACACGATATTCTGTAGCAGTTACTCCGGTTAGTCTTTTAAAATGCTCAGATAACAGCTTATATGAATTATAGCCGCATAAATCAGCTATTTTATTAATGCTGTATTCAGAGCCGGAGAGCAGTTCCTTGGCTTTTCTAATACGGAAATAATGAAGCCATTCTTGAAAACCTCTATTTGTTTTATCTTTCAAGATGCGTGACAGATAAGTAGGAGATATATAAAGCTCACAGGCAACCTTCTCCAGTGAAATATCTTCATGATAATGCTGACCAATATATTGCAGTGCCTTCCCTGCCAGACGGCTTCCATACTTGTTATGCAAAATACTTGGTAAATTACATAATTTGTTGAATTGCTGCCGTGCTTCAGATTCGGAAGAGCAGATATATCTGTCATCACGATTTTCCATTCCCAGTACTCCATGAATCGCTTGAAAAAGATAACTCATTTCCTCTTTAAAAACGGGCAAAGCAGGTCGGGCATCTCTTATTACAGACATAAGCTCATCAAACTGCTGCATAATAATATTATCCGATTTTCCTTCTTTGATAGAGTTAATAAGCTGTTGCTCTATCGTGTGTATACTGTCTTTCGGAAATGAAGAAAAGGTTTCTCTGTCCAAAAAGCAAAATTGTCCCATGGAATACCAAAATCCACGTTCGATTGAATCAATTAATGCCGGCAAATATGACTTCAAATCCAGCGGAGATTTACACAATGGAGAAACCGCTACAACTCCCTTCAGGCTTTCAGAATTTGAAAGAAATGTTTTTGTGATAAAATCTAATTTTAGAGTATCAGGCTGCTTTACAACATTCAGAATCACAGCTACCAAGCTATTATACTTTTGAAGCGTTGATATGATTGGTGAATATTCTCTAAAAATAAATGCAAAGTCCTGAATCAGCTCATGTATATTTTCAATGTTTCCTTTTGCAAGCAAAAGCATATAATTAGGTCCCTGGAGCGACAGGCTCAGCGATAGAATATTTTGTTTGAGCTGCTCAGGAGTAATGCTTTTATGCAAAAGCATTTCAATAAAATGAGTTCTTAGAGTATCGAGATTATCAAGCAGAAATTTGTTGCGTTCAAGAATGATTTGTTCCTCATCTCTACGATTATGGATCTGACGGCATACCTTTAAAACAGCCTTGTGAATTTCAGCCATGTTCAGCGGTTTAAGCAGATAATCACAAACGCCATAACGAATAGCATTAAGCATGTATTCCTGATCCGTATATCCGCTTATAAGAATAAACTGAACATCCGGCATAGTTTCCTTTAAAGTGTGTATGATGGAAAATCCGTCTTCCCCCGGCAGTCTGATATCACACAGAATTATGTCAGGGTGCAGCTTATTTGCTTGCTTTATAGCGTCTTTAGCATTATCTGCGTCACCAACAACATAAACACCAAATTCATCCCAGTTGATTGCCTGGCGGATACCCTGACGCACAACAAACTCATCATCTACAATGAAAAGCTTAATCATTACCTTGCTCCTTTTTATACATAATGGGCTGCTTTACTATAAAAACGCTTCCTCCACCAGAAGGAGAATGGCATGAAACACCATAGCTTTTCCCAAACCTTAATTTGAGCCGTTCATTAACATTATTTAACGCCAATCCCTCTGTTCCCACTGTAATATTGTCTTCCTCCAAAATTCTCTGAACCTTTTCCATATCCACGCCAACTCCAGTATCATATATATAGTATATAATATCTTCATCCTGCGTATATACGGCTAGCATTATTTCTCCCTCACCGCCAATAGGAGAAAGGCCGTGCTTGATTGCATTTTCAAGTATAGGCTGTAATATCAGTTTCATTACATAAATATTCCCCAACCCTTCCTGAATATCCAGCGTAAATTTGATTTTCACAAAACGAAGCTGCTGTATGCCAATATAACATTTAGCATGCTCCAACTCTTCTTCAAACAATATTAATCCGTCGGATGTACGGTATAGAGACAGACGGAAAAGTGCAGACAGCTTCTGTACCATTTGTATGGCATTGTTTGTCTGATTTAGCTTAATCATCCAACATATGGAATCGAGAACATTATACAGAAAATGTGGATTGATTTCAGATTGCAGACTCTTAATCTCAGCCTCTTTCAGCTTCAAGTTGTTTTTATAGACCTCATCATATAGAAATTGGAGCTTACTTGACATCATATTGAATTTATCCGTTAATACTTCTATTTCACTGCTCACTTTCATTTTAAATCGTGCAGAGAAATCCTCGGCTTCTATTGATTTCATTAGATTTCCAAGAACTGTTATCGGCTTAATGAAAAAATGGTTGTATATCAGTGTCTGACTGGCGGCAAGTACAAAAAAAAGTGCTATAAGAAATAAAATAATTGTATAGAGGAGTTTATGATATTCCATTGTTCTATCAACTGCAAATGCAACCAAATACGTATTCTTTTTCCGCAGTGCCTGTGGAAATATATTATAGGCAGAACTATCGTCTGAAACAAGAAAACTCCTGGAATTGTACTTCTCTAAAAGAGCAGGATTGTGAGATATCTTATCAACCAGCCAAAGGGAGGGTTCCTTAAGATTATGCAGAAGAATGTTTCCTTCTGTATCAAGCAAAGCAAAGCTCATGTCATCTGAAATATTATCCGATTCAAACTGCTTATAAAATGCGTCTGTATTTATAACTATTTTTGAATAAGCAATATGCTCGTCAAAATTTTCGATATTGCGGATCGCTCTGTACATCGAAAGCTTTCCCGCACCATAACTCCAGAACCAGCCTCCTGTGCTTTCATCCATTTTTTTAATTTCTTCCTCTGTAAAGGAAGTGCCTGTAATATTGACACCAGTACGAAGAGTCCGTTTATTATCTGTGAGAATATAGATATCCCTAACAAGGGACTCCTGCAAGGATAACTCCTGCAGTGCTGTATCTGCATTTAAATATATTCTCAAATATGCAGGATCGTTAATGTCTATATCTGTTGTCAAAAAATTATGTATTGCTTTATCTGATATGGTTGAGATTGATATATCATTGATATTGGAGATAATAGCACTGACCGAATAAGCTATGTCATTGGCTACATAATGGTTAAAATCCTTCTTTTCAGCCAGGACATTTTTTGTAAAATAGGAGTATATAAAATAGACTAGTATTATGAGCGGAAGCAGCATTAGAAGAATATTGGATATTATCAATTTGAAATTCAAACTGTTTCTTTTCATAAACTAATATTTACACCCCTTGACTAAGAAATAAAATTGATATATTTCTTACTGTGGTATTATAAGTATGAAACAATATTATCACAATTTTCATACGTGTCCAAACGATATTACGATTCTTGCACTATAAGATAAAACTTGTAATAAGAATAACATAGGTAATTGGGTCAACATTCCAAATATTATTACCGGTTACTTTTCATAATAAATAATGGCATTTACCCCCAAAAAATATAATGCTAACATAAATATAATACATGCGATTGATCGCATATAAATAAAGGGAGGATGGTTACATGAGTAAAAAAATGCGTTTTCTTTCACTAGCCCTTGCTATGCTTTTGGTAATAAGCATAACAGGCTGTGGCAGTAAAGAGGCACCTGCTTCACCTGTGATTTCAACACAATCAAATGACAATACGGCAAAAGCTAATGAGGCATCAGCTAATGCTGAAGAGCATGAGAAAGTAACTCTGTCCATAATCCACGAGCATTCCGAGGAAGCAGCTCAGAATATCCCAAGCAGTGCAGGTTTCCGTGCAATGCTTGACAAGTATAAAGCTGAGCATCCGTGGGTTACATTGGACGAAACATTGATTTCTAACGCTGATATCGGTAAAAAGTATCTGACATTGATTGCTGCTGATGAGCTTCCAGATGTAACTTATGTTAAATATCCATGGCTTGAGAGTATGGCAGGCGCCGGTATGCTGGCGGATATTACTGAGTATGTCAACCCTGATGATTATGTTGACCAATGCTTTGCTGTTACATACAATGGAAGAATTTATGGCATGGAAAATAAGTATTCCATATATAACCTTGTCCTCTATAATCAGAAGATGTGGGCGGATGCCGGCTTCGAAAAATTCCCAACCTCAATGGATGAAATGATCACTGCTGCCAAGTTCTTTAAAGATCAGGGTAAAAGCGCAATGTCTGTAGGTAATACAGGTAAATGGTTTGCTGTATCCTATTTTGCAAGCCCGTTAATGTATGATTTCTGCGGCAACGAGTGGGTTGAATCCATGCTTGCATTAGAAAATAAATATAAATGGACAGACGATTGCTTTGTTAACGCAATGACAAAGCTTCAGGAAATGTCTCCTCTGTTCAACAGCGATGCGAATATGCAGGATGATATTTGGGCAGCAGGCTGGTATATGCAGGGAAATGCTGCTTCACATGCAGTAGGCAGCTGGGGTATAAATACCTGCCAAAACATGAAGGACGATTATCCAGAAACATGGGAAAATACCCGTGTAGCAGTTATGCCTTCAGGTAATAATGCAGAAGCTACTATCATTTCAGCATGCGGCGGCGCTTCAGTTGGTGTAAATTCAAAGCTTAAGGGCGCGGCATTTGACGCAGCAGTACAGTTATGCCAGCAGATAAGCAGTAAGGATTACGCTCAATTTATGGCAGATAGAGGAACAATAGCACCTGTTAAAATCACAGTGAATTTCACAGGTAAAGGTGTTCCATTTGAAGACTTTGCAAGCATTCTCAATAGTTCAGCAAATAATGGCTTAAACTTCAACGATTACTTCAGCCAGAACCTGGCAACTGTATTGCAGGAAGAGGTACAAAGCCTTATTGCAGGTACAACAACACCAAAGGATGTTGCTGCAAAAATGCAAGCCACTCAGGAAGGGTTATAATAATTCTATAAAATTATAAATATGTTTCATCGGACGTGGTTGCTATATTTGGTATACCACGTCCGTATTTAATAAATTTGGGGGATTATGATGAAAGATTGTCTAAAACCTAAACGATCTGTCATGGTAGCATACTTACTGCCTGGTGTAATAATTTATTTTTTCATTTTCATTATTCCAACAATAATGGCGTTTACATTAAGCTTTTTCAAGTTTTCCAGCGTTAAGAGCTTCAAATTTATCGGGTTAAAAAATTATGTTACCTTGTTAAATGATCCAAGCGCCTTAACTGCTTTGAAAAACAATTTGCTGCTCATTGTTGTATGTCTGATCGGACAGATTGGAATTGCTTTTATACTGGCCTGCATTTTAAGTTCTTCCAAGGTAATCTTTAAAAACCTGCATAGGACTGTTATTTACTTTCCTGTTACTCTCTCAGCTGTTGTAATCGGTTACGTATGGAAGTTGGTATATGACTATAATTTCGGAATAATTGTTAATATTCTTAAATTTATTGACCGCAGTGATTTAATAGCTCCATGGCTTGCGCAGAAGGAAACTGTAATGCTATGTGTCAGTATACCTCTGGTTTGGCAGTATGTAGGGTTTCATCTGGTAATCATACTTTCTGCAATGACAACGATTGACAGGGATATCTACCAGATGGCGGAAATAGACGGTGCAAACGGCTTACAAAGGGCTTTGCATATAACACTGCCGATGATTAAAGGCACTCTTTATATTTGCGTGCTACTTTGTATCTCAGCAAATATGAAGGTATTTGACCACATAATTTCTTTGACAAACGGTGGTCCCGGCTTTTCATCCAATGTGCTTTCCCTATATGCTTACAATGTTTCATTCTCTCAAATGAATATGGGTTATGGCAGCACAGTTTCGGTGGCAATTTTAGTTGTGACATTATTCATACTTGGCACAACAAGCGGAATTACAAACTTTTCGAAAAGGAAGGATTAATGTTATGAAAGCTCTAAAAAAGAACGTAAGACCATTTCCTGCTGTTGGTACAATCATACTTAATCTGATTCCTGCTATATATGCGTTTACATGTGTTATTCCGGTTATATGGATATTCTACTCTACTTTTAAAACAATGACCGAATTTTCAGCAAATGTACTGGCTCTGCCGGGCTCATTTTTGAACACGGCAAATTATGAATATGTCCTGACAAAAGTGCCGATGCTGCGATCAATGTTCAATACAATCCGTATAACAGTTTGTGTTTTATTAATTGTTATTTTGCTCGCATTTATTAATGGCTATTTTCTTGCAAGGTTTAAATTTCGTTTTAAGAAATTTATTGCAGGTCTTTATTCATGCGGTCTCTTCATACCAATTCATGCAATTCTGGTTACGACTTATATAATGTTTTCTGCATTAAAGATAAATAATTACTGGTTTTCGACAGTTCTGCCGTGTGTTTGTATGGAACTGACAACAACAACGTTTTTGGTCATGGGTTACATTACATCTGTTCCAAGAGAGCTTGAGGAAGCTGCGTATATCGACGGCAGTTCATTTACCAGAACACTGTTTACAGTAATACTTCCCGTTGTAAAGCCTGTTATGATTACATGCGGTATTATTGCATTCTTTCATGTGTGGAATGAATTCCCGTATTCCTTGGTTCTCTTCGATAAAGAAAAGCTATACACACTGCCACTTGCTTTAATGCGCTTTAAGGGTGATTATGTAACAGACTACCCACGTCTTATGACTTCGATGTTTGTCTCCATTGTACCGGCTCTCCTTATTTATGCTTGCTTCTCAAAGCAAATAATCAAAGGTATGATGACAGGTGCAATCAAAGGTTGATTTAGCTTGGACATAAGGAAGTAATTACACTATAACGAGGCATAAGATGTCCCCCATTTCTATATGTGGCGAGTACCGATTTGGTTTGCAGGCGGCGAACATATCTCCCAGGATGCATGGGCGAGCAGAAAGCAAAGCTTGCGACCAGCCCGCCTCGTTGAAACACTGCTGAGGTAAGAAAATTTTTCTACAATCGAAAAATTTTCTTTGAACCGAAGTGTTATAATATGATTAACAGTAAAAGAAAGGAATAATGCTATGAAAATCAGACAAGAGTGCTCACTTGCAAAGCTTCACTCAAAACCGGGACGAGTGATTAACGCGAACTCCCCTGAACTAAAATTTATGAACGCAGTCTGCAACGGCTTTATAGATGAATCAGCCGGATATTTCTGTGAGAAAAAGCTGTTTGGGAATGTTCCATGCGTTGTAGATGCACCATATGGCCGTTTTGAAGGCCTGTCAGAAATTAAGAAATTTGCCGAAGGATGGCTTGGCACATTTAATGCACAAAGTGCAAGCATACAGCCTGTTGTTCAGACAAGAGCCAATGGCCGCTCAATCACTGAGGCTGTCATTCATTTTGTGGTAGATGGTGAGGTCAATCAAGTACCAATGTTTATCGTTGGAGATCTTCGCACTGCAGATAAGCTTGATGAGGTTCGCTTGTATTGCCATTTTACATACGTTCCCGGACTTACAGCCTACCGCAAACCGATGTTTTCGTCAGCACATCTTGAAATGGGTGATCCGGGCTTGCTTACCGGAGCTATGCGCGAGTATTATGAGGCTCTTCACCATGTACCGAGTGTCGATGTGGACAGAATAATGGGTGTTATGGGAGAGGGCTGTATATTCGGCGGATACGAGCCAATCAAGGATGTTTGTTATGATAGTCACAGCTATGAGGAGCTGCGTAAGAAATTCGAGCACATGAGCCATTATATACCAAGGTGTGTCGGAATGCGTTATGAGACAATAACAGATGACAATGTTACCGCAATCATCGAATGGGTTCATATCGTGTCAGAGCAAGGTCAGAAGGAATTATCCCGTGTAGCACTTTCAGGCATTTCAGCTTATGAACGCGGAGAAGACGGGTTGTTATGCGCCATCCGTATAAGCGATTATGCAGGCTATGAGAAGACGATAGACTGGACAAAGACTCCCATATCAAGAGAAGAAGCCATGCAGATAAACCTTGTCAAGGAATTCCCTTCAGGAGTCGGCCGCACCCCACAGACTTAAGGATTAGCTAATATATGCATATAGCCCCTATAGGGCTATATGCATGACTCCATTCTTTCTTTTCTTACGAAAGGTCTTGAAATTAAAAAAGTACCATGATATAATCCTACCTAACGGTAGGTAGCTTTATAATTTATGTGCAACAATTATTGCCTACACGTAACAGCCAAAAAGTTAATGGAAAATTAAAAGGAGGTTTTATTATGAATCAAGGATTTAAGAGAATGCTGGGTAGATCAGGAATCGAGGTGAGTGCATTGGGGCTTGGCTGCTGGGCTATTGGAGGTCCATTTACGTATGACGGAAAGCCAGACGGCTGGGGCAATATTGATGATAATGAGTCAGTAAAAGCTATCCACAGAGCATTTGAACTCGGAATTAACTACCTTGATACAGCTGATGCATATGGCGTTGGACATAGCGAAGAAGTTATAGGAAAGGCAATATCAGGTAAAAGGGACAATGTTGTTATCTCAACCAAGTTTGGGAACTTTGGCAATGAAGCCACAAGGACTCTTCATGGAGTCAATTTAAAGCCGGATTACATAGAAAGAGCGTGTGATGCTTCACTAAAAAGGCTAAATACGGATTACCTCGATGTATATCTGCTTCATGAATGGAATATACTCATTTCCGATGTCGAGCCGGTATTGATGACTCTTGACAAGCTTGTTGAAAAAGGAAAAATACGCACATACGGCTGGAGTACAGATATGATCTCCGGTGCTCGGCTGTTTAATGAAAATGCCAATTGTTCTGTTATAGAACACTGCCTGAACGTATTTCAGGACGCTCCTGATATGATAAAGTTTTGTGAAAACAACAACCTCGCAAGTGTAAACCGCAGCCCTCTTGCAATGGGATTTTTGACAGGCAAGTTCAATGCATCTTCGTCATTATCGAAGGACGATGTCAGAGGCGCAGGCCATAGCTGGGTTCCATACTTCAAAGACGGCAAACCCGTACCCGAATTTTTGCAGGCACTGGATTCAGTTAAAGAAATTCTTAGCAGCAACGGACGCACTCCTGTCCAGGGTGCATTAGCGTGGATATGGGGCAAGAGCTCCAGCACTATACCGATACCAGGCTTCAAAACTGTAAAGCAAGCTGAGGAGAATGCCAAAGCTATGGAATTTGGTCCACTAACACAGGATCAGATGAATGAGATAGACAGAATCCTCTATCAAGGTAACATGTAATCATGAACTCCATTGGACAATAATATGATATAATGTCCTCATGAATGAGCTACGGATGAGGACATTATATGCCTCCGGCGGAATTAATGGCCGTGCGAAATTTTCGGCCTATATGGAATTATGCTTTGCATAATTACTACACTAATGTAACATTTCGCTTTAGCGAAATATATTGCCGAAACGCACATGGCCAATTATGTCATGATTTATCATGATATAATAAGAAGCAAACGACATGATGTCATCAAGTGGAGGTTTCATCAAGGAATGAAAAAGAAAGAAATAATCGAAAAATCATTGGAGTTGTTTGCAACTCAGGGCTATTTTGGAACAAGCATGGATGATATCGCCAAAGCTGTAGGTATAAAAAAAGCGTCGCTTTATTCACATTTCCAGGGTAAGGAAGGCATTTTTACTGCAGTTTTCGATGCAGTGCTGGTTGACTATTCAGTGTTCATTGATAACATGACAACCTATGAAAAAGGCACACATTCGCATGAAGTCCTACAGAAGATTTTCTCTACATATATAAAGAATTGTAGAAATAACTATAAAATGACCTTTTGGGACAGATACTACTACTATCCCCCGGAATACTTGAAGGATTATATCCTGCAAAAAACATACGATATAGAAATGGTGCTAATGAATAAAATCACTGCTATTATTCAGGACGGCATTAACAATCGGGAAATCGTCGACAAAAATGCCTCCGATATAGCATTGACCTATTACAATATCATGATTGGTTTTGCCATGGGCATTAAGTTTTATGACGACAAGGATATTGATGCTGAGATCACAAGGTGTCTGAATGTCTTTCTTGACGGCATAAAACCTCGCTGACCCCATGCTCCTGGATGCATGATGTTATAGTCATTTATTCCCCTGCAAGCAGCTTCACTACTTCCTCCGCCGGCATGGGCCTGTAATAATAATAGCCTTGTATCTCATCGCAGCGCTGTTGATTAAGAAACTCAACCTGAGCTTCTGTTTCAGCCCCCTCAGCTATTACGTCAAGTTCCAGGCTTTTTGCAAGCTGAATGATAATCGTTGCAATCGCCTTATCCTTACTACTGTCCTCTGTTATACCATGAATAAATTGCATCGCTATCTTGATACGGTCCACTGGCAGTGCTTTTAGTCGACTCAGAGATGAATACTGTGTCCCGAAATCATCGATTGCTATGGATATGCCTAAGTTCTTCAATTCATAAAGAATCCGAATTACATAATCCGCTTCTTCAACTGCAATACTTTCCGTAATTTCCAGCTCCAGGTATCTTGGATCAAGTCCGGTTTTATCCAGTGTATCGGCTACCATATGAACCAGATTAGGATTCCTAAACTGCTCTAACGACAGATTAACTGCTATGCGCATTGGAGCCATTCCCATCAACTGCCACTGCCTGTTTTGCATACATGCAGTCTCGAGTACCCACTGGCCAATTGGATTGATGAGACCCGTTTGCTCTGCCAGTGGAATAAACTGGGCAGGAGAGACCATTCCCATGTCGGAATGCTTCCACCGAAGCAATGCCTCAACACCAATAATCTCCTTACTAAAAACATTTACCTGCGGCTGATAGTATAAAACGAGCTCATGACGCTCCAGTGCCCTAAATAAGCTGTTTGTCAGCATCATTTTTCTTAGCACATCATCCTTTATAGCAGGAGAGCATAATGTATATTGGTTCTTTCCCTTTTCCTTTGATATGTACATGGCAAGGTCCGCATTTTTTAGTAACAATTCGGCTTCCTCACCATCTTGCGGATATACAGCAATTCCCATGCTTGCAGTTATGAAGAATTCCTGTTCCTTTACAATCACCGGTTTTTTGAAGCTTCTAAGAATTTTATCAGCAACCGTTCGAATGTCCTCAACATGTGAAATATGGGTTATCTTGACCAGGAACTCATCACCGCCAAACCTTGCTACAGTATCATGTTTGCGAACACAGCCGGAAAGTCTTGTGCCTATCTCCTTTAATAATTCATCACCGCCCTCATGACCGATCGAGTCATTGACACCCTTAAAAGAGTCAAGGTCGATGAACATTACAGCAATCAGTGTCTCTGTTCTCCCAGCCAAATGAATAGAATGCTCTAAACGATTCTTAAATAGCAATCTGTTCGGTAACCCGGTTAAGGCATCATAATATGCCAAATAACTGATTTCTTTTTCAGCCTCCACTTTTGTTAGAGCATCCGCTAAAAGATTTGCTAATATGCCTATTATGTTTATCTGCTCTTTCCGCCATATCTTTACTTCCTTAACGGATTCATAACAGATTAATCCCAACACTTTTCCCTTGCTCATCACGGGAACAGCTACAAGCGATTGAACCTTTCTATGAGCAAGTTCTTTCATAAATTCCGATGCCTCCGGAAGTAACGATTCCATATCCTGAATAGAAATGATTTCATTATCTAAGATTTGTTGCAACCATACCAGATAGTCATCCTGTGTTAAATTCCATACCTTGTTTACTGTTGGCTGTATGCCTGTATTACACCATTCATTTCTCAAGGACATGTTTTTTAAGTCTTGGCCAAAAGCGAAGAGAGAACATCTCTCAACTTGAAAGCAGGTCCCACTTTCCTTTAATAAATATTCAATTTTCCCGTCCATGTTAAATTCCGCAACCTTTACAAAATCAGCCGATACCAGCGAAGCCATTTTTAAATAGTTGATTTGAGCTTCATTTTCTTCCAGTCTGCTTATATATATCCGGTTAACATAAAAGGCTAGGTACAGAATAATACATATGATCACTATCCTCATAGCATAAGAAATTCCGTTCACCTGTACCATCACCGACGGTGCCATAATCCATACATAAATCTGTGTCAGTAATATGGAAATTCCTAACCACAATATCATTTTCCACTTATTAAAAACTACAGATATCATCAGAAAAATAATAGGTGCTGCCCATACCGTTATGCTTGCTCGATCGATATAATTTAGTGTTATTAAAAGAACTGAGGCTGCGACAAGAATAACCAATATGGAATCCTTTATCTCACGGTTTCTTAGCTTCTTTTGAACAACTTGCAGAACAGTTCCGATTGTGAGAAGCAATACACTAAATATCATAGCTTTCACAATCGGTTCATGAATAAAAAAATACTGCACTGCAAAACTGAGCATGCCGCCTGCTATAAATATCAATGACATAATCTGATAGAATTTATAAAGATTCACTTCGTTGAGAATTTTCCCTGGTTCTGCAGTTTGATTTTTTTCAGAGCGTCCCATCAGGCCATATCGCCTGATCGAGTAGAATATAGCTGAAATCGGTATAAGTGAAGCGATAGGTGCCAATTGAGGCACACTTATATCCATATAAGAGTTCACAAT
>JAEZLF010000306.1 GCA_023435925.1 Bacillota bacterium | reverse complement strand
TCCGGTTCAAAGATAGCCAGCACGGTAACACTAAACGGAACACATGTTCCTTATACGTGGGATGATGTGGAAAAGACCAGTTATACACTTACATTTACCCAAGAGGGGGGGAATACGGTTGTTGTTTCTGCAGGAGACGCTACCGAGACATACAGCATCAGCTATGTACCCACACAGAATGGTGGGGTGGTTGGTCAAGCGGTTGTCAGCATTGAAGCGTTTACTATAGGCGGCGGATATGTTGTAGAACCCATGTCTGTGGATATCTATGAGGGGGAAAACGCGGCACAGCTGCTTGACCGACTGCTCAGCACACATGGCCTTAGTAAAGATCAGACCGGAACACTCACCAGCGGTTTTTATCTTGCAGGCATAAAGGGGGCTGCACTTGCATCCATGCCTAAAGATGGTTCATCTGTTCCTGCTGATCTCTTGAGCCGGCTTGGGTCCGTCGGTACCCGAAGCAACCATGATTGGCTGGGTGAGTTTGACTTTACCAACGGCTCGGGCTGGATGTACTGTGTAAATAACGTATTTCCTAACGTAGGCTTCTCAGACTATTATCTCAACGAAGGCGATGTGATGCGTATCCAGTATACACTCGCCCTGGGAGCGGACATCGGAGGCGCGGGAGCGACAGGCGGTGGCAGCAATTTCTATGCTGTAGCCGACAAGGACAGGCTTATAACTTTGTTGGCTCAATATGGCTGTGATTCTGTTCCTTCATCAGTCCTCGACATTGCAGCCAAATTAAATGCCACTGATTCAGAAGTGAGCCAAGCCATAGCAATGCTGACTTCGGGCGGTACGACAACCGATACTGTTACTCCTGTGGCAGGTGGTACAAAAGGAGAGATGGTTGTAACAATTGCACCAAAGTTGAGCGTTTCCAATGGGGAAGCGGAAGTAACTGTGACTTCGGCGGAGATTCGTAAAGCGATTGATCTTACAAAAAAGAGCGGCACTGCCGAGATTGTCATCGCACCCAAAATCACCAGTCCCGTCGAAAAAGTCAAATTCTCCATTCCCAGGACGTCATTTGAGGAAATTGCTGCCGATACCGGGATGGTGCTGACGGTCAAATCCGATATTGCCGGGATCAGTATTCCCAACTCATTGTTGGCGGCGATTGCGAGTAAAAGTGGCTCCACGGTAAGCATCACTGTGGAGAAACTGGACAACTCCGCGCTTTCAATAGAGAACAGGGCGCTTGTTGGGGACCATCCGGTCTATGATTTTTCCATCAGGGTTGAGGATAAAGAAATTACGGACTTCGGCAATACCGTTGTAACAGTATCTATGCCCTATACCCCAAAAAAGGGTGAAAACACAGACATGCTTAAAATTTACTATATCGATGATCATGGCAAGGCTGTAAATATGACAGGAGCTTATTATAATGAAGCCACCGGCAGTATCATTTTCAAAAGCAATCACTTCTCTGCCTTTGCCATCGTATATGAGGAAAGCAAAGTTGCCTTCACAGATATAAAGGCAGAGGATTGGTTCTACGATGCTGTGGAGTATGTAACGAAAAACGGGTTATTCAAAGGTACATCCGAATCAGAATTCAGTCCCAATTCCAATATGACGCGTGCTATGCTCGTGACGGTGCTTTATCGTTTGGCAGAGCAACCAGCGGTTTCTTCCGCAGACACATATACCGATGTATCCCCGGAAACCTGGTACTCGGATGCCGTTGCCTGGGCAGATCATAAAGGAATTGTTTCCGGCTATGGAAACGGAAAATTTGGTACGGATGACAGCATTACCCGAGAAGCGATGGTAGCTATGCTCTACCGTTACGCAAGTGTCAAGGGGTTTGATGTCAAAGCTTCTGCACAGACGGATTCATTCAAAGACAACGGTGCGATATCCGGCTGGGCTGAGAAGGCTGTGAAATGGGCTGTCGGCACCGGCCTTGTCAGCGGTACAGGCAATGACATGCTCGACCCTGCAGGCACTGCGACAAGAGCCCAGGTAGCAGTCCTTCTGCAGCGATTTGCTGAAAAGATCGCTAAGTGATTCTATACGGGTTTAAGGATAAAATACGAAATACGTGAATGGAACAGTAAAAGGGCAGAGGTTTACTAAACGGTTGGGAACCTTCTACATAGAAGGACTCCCAGCCATACATGAAAGGGAAGAAATATGTATAAATATTCAAAGTGGTGCATTTTCGCCTTCGTCTCTGTAATAATTATTCTCAGCAGCTTCACAGCGGCAATGGCGGAGAGTAATACAACACTGGATGAGGTCGTTGCCGATACAGCGTCTTATATTCATAAGACAGTCGAAAAACCTCAGGTGGGCAGTATTGGCGGTGAGTGGGCGGTGCTAGGCCTAGCACGTAGCCGCTTCAATGTACCGGAGAAATATTATCAGGACTACTATAACACGGTTGAAGCATATGTGAAGGCCTGCAACGGGGTGCTGCACAACAAAAAATACACGGAATATTCCCGTTTGATTGTTGCGCTTACCGCTATCGACAGTGACCCTCGCGATGTTGCGGGCTACAATCTGCTGACGGCCCTGGGTGACTATGAGAAAACGATATGGCAGGGACAGAATGGACCCATCTGGGCGTTAATAGCACTGGACAGCGGCAATTATCCCATGCCGCAGAATCCTGCTGCAGCGGTACAGGCAACAAGGGAAATGTATGTAGACCGTATTCTCCAATGCCAGCTTCCGGACGGCGGCTTCTCACTCTTTGGCGGCACTGCGGCAGCTTCCTCCAAGGACAGCAGTTCCGACCCGGACATTACAGGAATGGCGCTTCAGGCGCTGTCTCGCTATCAGGAACGTGAGGATGTCAGGCGGGCAATTGAAAAAGCACTGATTTGCTTGTCTAAAATACAAAACGATGATGGGGGCTTTGCCAGTTGGGGTACTGCCAATTCCGAGAGCGTAGTACAAGTAATTGTTGCGCTTACCGAGCTGGGTATCCCGCTGGATGATCCGCGGTTTATAAAAAACGGAAATACACTCCTTGATAATCTGATGACCTTCTACATACCGGGCAAGGGCTTTTTGCATACAGCTAACGGCAACGGTTCAAACCTGATGGCAACCGAGCAGGCACTCTATTCCCTTGTTGCAGTTCAGCGCGCACGGGATGAAAAAAGCAGCCTGTACCGTATGGATGACGCGTTAGTTAAAACTAGGGTAACAGATGAGAGTGTACGGCCTGGAACTGGACTTCCAGGAAAAAATACCGATGTAAAAGCCAGGGCCTTAACGTCACCCGGGAAGACCTTCCCTGATATAAGCGCCCATGAAAACCAGCCTGCCATCGAAGCTCTGGCGGCAAGGGGCATCATCAACGGAAAAAACGACATGCAATTTGATCCGGATGCCACTATGACCAGAGCGGAATTTACTGCAATCATTGTACGCGGACTTGGACTGAGCCCGAAGGGAAATAATACGTTTACCGATATTCCGGCAGATGCGTGGTATGCGGGCTATGTGGGTACAGCCCAAACCTACTGCATCGTAAACGGAACATCTTCCTTAACCTTCAGCCCCGACGGTTCCATCACCCGTGAGGAAGCGGCCGTCATGATATCCAGAGCAGCGACGCTTTGCGGAATGAATACGGAAATGGATACAGCGGCGGCTCGTGATATTCTGGCGCAGTATATCGACTATGTGAAAAGCAGCAACTGGTCGCGTAGTTCCCTTGCTTTCTGCTACCGTGAAGGCATTCTTGCGGAGAAAGAGTTGGAGATATTGCCTAAGACGGCCATCAAACGTTGTGAGATTGCACATATGCTCTTTAGAATGCTGGGCGCTGCAAATTTATTATAATGAGGCGATAAATCTACAACCTCGTTGAAATGGGCAGAGGCTGGTCGATGATTTTGTCATCTGCTCGCCCATGCATCCCGGGTAAGGAAATTTTTCTATAACCGAAAAAGTTACTTTTGAACCGATGTTATAAAGGAAAACGACAATGAAAAAGCATACAACTAAAATCATAGCTACCGCGGCCATTACCGCGGTGCTGGTTCTGGCATTCTGGTGGGGCGGCAACGCCCCTGGGCTGCGCGGATGGAGTACATCCTCTGCACAAACCGGAACGGAGCCGGTATCACAGCTAATAACACAGACACAAAATACGCCTGAAGCGGAACCGGTGGAATCCGGGACACCTGAAGACCTGCGCGTGGAAACGACACCCGAAGGCACTGAACCGGGAGGCTTGGCGGCAAATGAGGAAGACTCCTTGCCGCAAGTCCACCCCATGCCTGAATCCTCTCAGAAACCTGCATCGGCATCGTCTGTCGTATATCATTCACGACCGGGCGGAGCGGAAGAGGGACTTTCTGTACAGGAAAAGCTCGATCTGGCGGCGGAATTGGCCGGAGATTCTTCCGGGGATTTAGAACCGGGTAATGCTGCTTACTCACAATCACAGGGGATGATCATCGAATCGGCTACCGGTAAGGATAAGTACCTCACCGATCCTGTGCCGAAAGGAAAACCCGTACCGGTGGAGCCGGAGAATACAGCCGTCACCGATAAAGAATATACCTGTGTGCTTTCGGTCCGGTGCGATACGATTCTTGAACATATGAAATGGCTCGATCCTGAAAAGGTGGAATTGGTACCTAGTGATGGTGCTATATTTGCGGCATCAACAGTGACCTTCTATGAGGGTGAAAGTGTATTTAATGTCCTTATGAGGGAGATGAAAAAAAACAGGATACATATGGAGTTTGTCAATACGCCCATGTACAACAGTGCTTATATCGAGGCCATTGGTAATTTCTATGAGTTTGACTGCGGCGAGCTTTCGGGCTGGATGTACAAGGTCAACGGCTGGTTTCCGAATTACGGCTGTTCCCGCTATCAGCTTAAGCCGGGAGATGTTGTGGAATGGGTGTATACCTGCGATTTAGGCATTGATGTGGGTGGCTACAACGCAATCGGAGGCTAAGAATGAAAAATTTATTTGGGGGATATCACCCGACTATCAACTTCTTGTATTTCACACTGGTGCTTCTTTGCTCTATGTTCTTTATGCATCCGGTCTGTCTTGCCATATCCCTGGTGTGTGCCTTTATCTACTCCATCAAGCTGAATGGTAGAAACGCTTTGCGTTTCAATCTTTTGTATATGCTGCCAATGCTGCTTGTGGCAGCTTTGATGAATCCCGCATTCAACCATGAAGGCGTGACGATCCTGACCTATCTGTCAAGCGGCAATCCGCTGACGCTGGAATCCATCATATATGGCATCGCGGCGGCAACAATGATTGTCACGGTAATCTGCTGGTTTTCCTGTTACAATGCCGTGATGACTTCGGATAAGTTCATCTATCTGTTTGGTCGGGTGATACCCTCGTTATCGCTTATTCTTTCGATGGTACTGCGTTTTGTGCCTAAATTTAAGGCGCAGATTAAGGTTGTCTCGAATTCGCAGAAATGCATCGGCCGGGATGTGTCCAACGGCAGTATCCTGCAAAGAGCGAAAAACGGCATCAAAATATTGTCCATTATGGTCACGTGGGCGCTGGAGAATGCCATTGACACGGCGGACAGCATGAAAAGCTGTGGGTATGGGCTGCCGGGGCGCACAGCGTTCTCAGTTTTTCGTTTTGACAGCAGGGATAAAAAAGCCCTTTGTGTCATTGGCTTCATGGGAATATATGTGCTTACGGGAGCATTTACCGGAGGCTTCTACTGGCGCTACTTTCCGTCGATGAAGGGCGTGGCGGCAACGCCTTATTCCGTGAGTGCTTTTGCAGCGTATTTCTCGCTGTGTATTTCACCGGTGATTATGGAGTTTTGGGAGGATAGAAAGTGGAAACATTTACAATCGAGCAACTGACATTCACCTATCCGGGTAAGGAAAAACCGGCGCTGAAGAATATATGCCTCAATATGGATCAGGGTGGATTTGTAACCCTTTGCGGGAAGTCGGGCTGCGGGAAGACCACTCTACTTCGCATGCTTAAAAGTGCACTTACTCCCCACGGTGTCATGAGCGGAAAAATACTGTTTGAAGGTGTGCCTCTGAATACGGTTGACCAAAGGACACAGAGCGGAAAGATAGGCTTTGTGCTGCAGAGCCCTGACAATCAGATTGTTACGGACAAGGTTTGGCATGAACTGGCCTTCGGCATGGAAAGCCTTGGCTATAATACACCGGAGATCCGGACACGGGTTGCAGAAATGGCCTCGTTTTTTGGTATACAGACATGGTTTCATAAAAACGTCAACGAGCTGTCCGGGGGGCAAAAACAGATGCTCAACCTCGCTGCTATCATGGTCATGCAGCCGTCTGTGCTTATCCTGGACGAGCCGACAAGTCAGCTTGATCCCATTGCTGCAAGCGACTTTCTAAAGGCAATAGAAAAGATAAACCGTGAGCTGGGAACGACGGTCATTATGACGGAACATCGTTTGGAGGACGTCTTTCCCATGTCTGACAGAGTGATCGTTATGGACGACGGGCTTATTATCGCAGACGGCACACCCAGGCAGGTGGGAGCAAGGTTGGGGAAGCTCCATCACGATATGTTCATCAACATGCCTGTATCAATAAGGGTATATGCCGGTGTGGAAAATGATCTGAAATGTCCGATCACGGTAAGAGATGGCAGAACATGGCTTGAGCAGTTCGCACGGGAACACTCCCTTGATGAAACCGCGATTCCGAAGGATAAAGTGCCGATGTATAAGAGTGGACCCGTTATTGAGCTTTCGGAGGTTTGGTTCAAGTACGGGAGGAATCTGCCTGATGTTGTAAAGGATCTATCTGTGAAAATTTATCCGGGGGAGCTTTTTGCCATTACAGGTGGAAACGGGACGGGTAAATCAACCAGTCTATCCGTCATGTCAGGCATATTGAAGCCCTATCGGGGTGGGGTAAAAATAGATGGCAGAAAGCTGTCGGATATTTCCGATTCAGAGAGATACAGCGGACTTTTGGGTGTTTTGCCGCAAAATCCGCAGACGCTATTTGTAAAAAAGACTGTTGCACTTGACCTCTTTGAAATGTTTTCGGGACGAAAAGTTCCCAAAGAGGAGCAAAAAAGACGTGTGGCAGCGATATCTACCCTCTGTGGACTTGACGATCTGCTCTCCATGCATCCGTATGACCTGTCGGGAGGTGAGCAGCAGAGGGCGGCGCTTGCCAAGGTGCTTCTTCTTACCCCGCAAATACTACTTTTGGACGAGCCGACAAAGGGCCTCGACGGACACTTCAAGGAGAAGCTGGCGGTTATATTGGAGAACCTTAAGGCCTCCGGCGCAACCATTGTAATGGTGTCACACGACATTGAGTTCTGCGCACGCCATGCCGACCGGTGTGCAATGTTTTTTGACGGCAGCATCGTAAGCATGGATAAACCCCGCAGCTTTTTTGCTGGCAAAAGCTTTTATACCACAGCGGCAAACCGTATGGCGCGAGATCTGCTTCCTGCGGCAATACTTGCGGATGATATCATTCTCGCCTGTGGAGGTAAGGTCTCTGAGCGTCCTGAAACATTGCATATGATGGCTGCGGACATCGGTAGACACTTGGAGTCAAAGAGGGACAGCAATAAAATCAAACCACGGAAGGAGAGGGCGAAGCCAACGCCACAACGCATAGCGGTGGCATTAAGCTGCTTGGTGTTGTTTATTCTGACAGCAATGTTCCTATATAACCGATGGACCGGCTGGAGGGGATACCTTGTACAGTTCACACTGATTTTAGAAGTGATTCTCGGCCTTACTGCGATTATACCGGGGTTATTTCAGATTACGCCGGATTTTTCTTCAAGTCCGCCGGAAGAGAAGCGCAAGCTGTCCAAGCGGACTCTTGCGGCTATGTTGATGATACTTGCAGCCATTCCTTTAACAATATATGTGGGAATTTATTTTTTAGGCGACAGAAAATATTACTTTATCAGTCTATTGATTATTCTGGAAACCATGCTACCCTTTGCTTTGGTCTTTGAGAACCGAAAGCCGCAGGCTCGGGAACTTGTCGTCATATCAGTGCTCTGTGCAATTGGCGTTGCGGGACGTGCTGCATTCTTTATGCTGCCCCAGTTCAAGCCAGTGGTAGCTTTGGTCATCATTACAGGTGTTTGTTTCGGCGGTGAGGCGGGATTTCTTGTCGGTGCGGTCACGGGATTTGTGTCCAATATGTTTTTTGGACAGGGACCATGGACACCGTGGCAGATGTTTGCATTCGGAATCATCGGTTTCCTGGCGGGAATTCTGTTTCGCAAAGGGCTTCTGCGAAAAGCGCGAAGCTCTCTGTGTATTTTCGGCGGTTTGGCTGCGTTCTTCATTTACGGCGGCATCATGAACCCTGCCTCGGTGCTTATATGGCAGGCAAAGCCTACGATGGAAATGTTTGTTTCCGCATATATCATGGGCATCCCTTTCGATCTCGTCCATGCTGCAGCAACATCTTTTTTTCTATGGTTCATTTCAGGCCCCATGATCGAAAAGCTGGACAGAATTAAGATGAAGTACGGATTAATTGAATAATAGTCCAACTTTTGACAAATAATAGATATCAAAAGATGAAAGGGAGGATGCAGATGAAAACGGAGTTTCAACACGCAGATATCAAAAATAACAAGGAAATTCTGGATATGATCACGAACTTGGAAAAAGAGCTGTCAAAAAAGTTAAATAGCAAAATAGTTTTAATTGCCTATGATGCGTAGAAAAGCTTGGGTAATAGATGCAGGTACTAACACCTGCTTTTTGTATTAAAGTTTTTGGTGCCCTGATACGGTTTGACGATATGGTACTCGGAGATTTAGAGGTGTCACACAAAAATGTTACAGGTAACACTGCAATGCTTTTGTGTGTTTTTATTATTTTTTTCTTAGAAATCTCTGGACTTAAGAAAGCGGGGAGGGTGGTCGGCCAAGCATTCATGTTGCAAACGGCTACAGATTCTTTTGGCGTTACGCAGATCAAATGAGGTTATAGGAACCACAACAGTCGGCACGGAAGCCGACGGCACTGGTGTATAAGCATGGATGCTGGTTCACCAGTGCCCTCATTGGAGCAAGTAATGCCAATTAGAATCTGTCCGTGTAGCATGCTGAATGCCGGGTTGACCACCCTTCCCGCTTTCATTTGGACTCTGGCACATTTTTCGTTCAGGGATGATACTAATTTCTAGAACATTGGTTAGCATTAATGCAAATATATGGTGTGCGATTATTTTATGCACCTGGAAGTAATTCAGTTAATTCAGACTGTGCACTCAGAAGTATTTCAGCCGGTTGACATGAAGCAATTTGCATGGTAGACTATTGAAAAAATTAAATAATATCGAATAGTTTAGGACTATATAAATCCACAAATATGGTGTGGAAGTTTCTACGTGGTAACCGTAAATTACCTACACTATGGTGTCCCTGTTAAGTGCAAGTTTGTGTTATTTGTTTGCAAAGAAGACCGGATTACATGACGGATTGGCTCTGCAATTTTTAACAAGGTAACAATGTGCAAAAGGATGGAGAACACTGTTTCTCCATCCATTTTTTATTGATAACGGAAAGATGCCTTTTGTTTTATCAGGTTATTCGCTTCTCTCTAAAAAAACGGAGGTTTACATATGGAGAAATCTGCTTTATTGGAAATGAAAGGTATTACAAAAAGGTTTGGGAAAACCCTGGCAAATGATCATGTGGATTTAAAGCTATACAAGGGCGAAATTCACGCTTTACTCGGAGAAAACGGTGCTGGAAAAAGCACCTTGATGAATATATTGCTCGGCATCTACAAGCCTAATGAGGGGGAAATTTATTACAAGGGGAAAAAGGTGTCGATAAAGACTCCGAAACACGCTGTGGAGTTAGGAATCGGCATGGTGCATCAACACTTTGAGCTGATCCAGACACTGAGCGTTGCTGAAAACATTTACCTGAGTATAGGACAGCAGTCTTTTGTTCTGAATAGAACAAAAATGGAAGAAACCATTCGCAGCTATTCAAAGAAATTTGCCATTCCGGTGGAGCCCGGCGCAAAAATTTGGCAGCTTTCGGTAGGAGAGCAGCAGCGGGTCGAGATCATGAAGCTTTTATGTCTGGATAGTGAAATCATGATTTTG
>JAEZLF010000303.1 GCA_023435925.1 Bacillota bacterium | reverse complement strand
AATAAAAGCTTTATCTATTATTGAAATCGGTATTAAGGAGATTTCAAGTGGTAACAAAGACTTGGCTAGTATGAATAATCAAATATTAGTAGAAACAAATCTAGCTAATGATTTAGCTCAAAATTCGGATAACATTGTAAATATAATTAAAGGAGTGTCATCTAAAACAAATCTCCTAGGTTTAAATGCTGCTATTGAAGCATCCAGGGCAGGAGAATTTGGACGAGGTTTTAATGTGGTTGCACAAGAAATTAGAAAGCTATCAAAATCATCAAATGATTCTATTGGAGAAATAAAATCCATTATTACAAGTATTTCTACAGCTATTGAAAAAATAAATAATAAAGTAGCCGATGCAGAGACTGTTTCCCTTAAACAATTAGATGCTTTACAAGAAATGACCATCTCAATTGAACAATTATATTCTACAGCTCAATTATTAGGAAAGTTAGCAGATGATTTGTAATACTAGTAAATAATAGCTTGGAAAGTTGAGAGAACTTTTGTAGTAGAGCCTGCTGAAAAATGCATATTGTTTCATTCTGAATGTACCTGACTCTTAAACAGGGTGTCCAGGGTTCGAGCTCCTGGAGGTGCACTATTATAAAAGTAGATATTGAATATGGCTAGCACATCGAGTTGTAGGGCTTTTTCAATGTGTGATACTGCTTGATTGTCTGCCGTCAAAAAACGAATCTATGGACTGTTTATCGCTAAGCTTATTTTGTGGACTTTTCCAAGTTCAATGGATATTTACTATCGAAGTAGCTAGCGGGGCAGATCGCTGATGGTAGGTATGGAATAGAAAAAAGTTTTAGAAATCAATCGTATTTCTATAGTCTATTTTATCTGATATTTGACATTGTTTATGTGTAATGTTACCATAATAAACAAAATCCCCATTACACTAAGATTGCTGTTTTCGTATTTTTAGATTAAATATTATCATTAAAAGTTAAACTTCATATAAAGTAAGGAGAGTAAACATGGCTATTGTTGAAGTTGTAAAATATAATGGTTCTCCAGATGTATTCGCTTGGAAATATCCAAATTCTGAGCTTGGCACTTGGACACAGGTGATAGTAAATGAATCACAAGAGGCTGTTCTTTATAAAGGAGGGCAATCTTTAGATTTATTTGCTGCTGGAAGGCATACATTGGAAACTGCAAACATTCCGATTTTAAATAAATTAATAAATCTACCATTTGGCGGACGATCACCTTTTTCAGCAGAAGTATGGTTCATAAATAAAGTTAACTCACTTGATATTAAATGGGGTACACCGACACCAATTCAATTGCAAGACCCAAAATATAATGTATTTATTCCTATTCGTGCTTTTGGACAGTTTGGAATAAGAATTTCTGATTCGAAAGTTTTCTTGCAAAAATTGGTAGGTACACTTCCATCATTTACATCACAAGATATTTTAAAATATTTTAGAGGACTGTATTTGACAAAAGTAAAAGATGCCATATCGAGCTATCTAATCATAAAGAAAATTTCTGTATTAGAAATAAACGCTTATATCAATGAGATTTCTGAAAGTCTGAAAAATGATATTGACCCGGTTCTAACCAATTTTGGCATAGAGCTAATCAACTTTTATGTTAATGATATAAGTGTTCCAGATGATGATTCAGCTGTCATAAAGCTTAAAGATGCACTTGCTAAAAAGGCCGAAATGGACATTATTGGGTATAACTATACTCAAGAGCGTTCATTTGATACTCTCGAGGGCGCTGCTACAAATATAGGCTCAGGTTCTGCACAATTTATAGGAGCTGGTATGGGACTTGGCATGGGCTTAGGATTAGGGCAAAATATGGGAGGGGCATTTGGTGAAATAGGTAAGAGTATTAACACCAATCCAACGAAAGAATGTCTATACTGCCATAAGACCGTTGGTGTAGAATTTAAATTTTGTCCATACTGTGGAAAAGATACCATTCCAACAAACACTAAGCCGTGTCCAAAATGTGGAAGCAAAAATCCAATAGGAATGAAATTTTGTGGCTCTTGTGGAAATCTTCTTGCTAAGATTTGTCCTAAATGTAGTGCAGCAGTTGATGATGGACAAAAGTTTTGTTTTAACTGTGGTAATTCATTAGTTAATAAATGTGACTGTGGACAGGAAATTGTTGGAAATTTAAGATTTTGTCCAAACTGTGGCAAGAAAGTTGAAGGTACCAATAATGAGTAGAAGAGTTATGGTTTCTATCAGTACATATGCAATAGCTGTATTGTTCGTAACTGCAGGATTTTTCCTTTTAGATATAGATAAAATTGCCCTATATATTTGGGCTTATAGCTCATTGTTGTTTTCTCTAAGTGTTTCACTGGTTTCGACTATTATTCTTGCCTCAAAAATGATTGCCAAAGATGCTCTTTTCTTTAATGCTGGCTTTGGAAGTGCAATTTGTATTTATCAAGTATTGGTCATCATTAGCATCTTATTTATAAACTCATTCAGGTATCATATTGGTGCTTTTATTTTTCTTGAAATAGCAATTTTTGTGCTTTTTGTTGTTGTTTCGATCGTCGTTCATGTCTCATCAACACATATTTATGAGAAGAACATGAAATCGCTGGAAAAGTTGAATAATGCAGAAGTAGATATACCGAAAAGAGGGGGATTATAATGGATAATAAAGCAAACACAAAGAAAAGCTTAGGTTGGGGTTGGATAATATTTTTACTTATTATTTTTTGGCCTATAGGATTAATTTTAGTAATTAGAAAACTTGCCACTGATAAAAAGGCTCTGATGAGTGGAAAGACAATTTCACTATCGGTTGTTGGCTGGATTTTAACTGTTTTTGGCATCATAGGATTTATAGGGTGTATAACTGACCCAACTGCAACTGGTGGTGCAGTTATGGCTCTCATATTTGCTGTCGGTGGAATTTTATTAATTCTAAAGGCAAGAAAGACAAAAAAACAAGCAGCAAAATACAGAAAATATATAGATGTTGTTGTTAACGGTGGCGAGAAAAGCGTTGATAATATTGCAGGTGCTGTTGGTTTACAATATGAAGTTGTCATAAAAGATCTCCAAGATATGATAGATATAGGTTATTTAAAAAATGCGTATATTCATCAAGCGGATCGTGAAATTTTACTTAAGCAATATGCCGAGTCACAAATTCAACAAACATATCAGCAAACGAATCAACAATTCTCAAATCCTATTCAACCAAAAGCTGTTCGTTGCCCTGGTTGTGGAGCTAATAATATTATTTCTAGTAATGAAATATGTGAATGTGAATATTGTGGCACACCATTAACATTAAAGCTAAATTAATCAACAAATATAGGAAGCATCTGGAAAAGTCGATTGTGATAACAGTTGGCTTTTTAATGTGGTATAACATAGATATATATTAAAAGCATATAGAAAATAATGCAAGATTGATTTATACCTCAAAGAGTCTGTAGGAGGATACTATCAAGTTTTTTCGCAAAATGGTACCTATGGAGATGAACCAATAGATCGTTCGATTCCGCTCAGTGCTTTAGCAAATTAAATATTAGCCGTTTGATAGGAAGTGACCACCCCGGTCAAGTAGTCAATTGAAAATTAAAACGGATCGATTATTGCAAAGGTAGTCTATTTGTTTTTCATATCCTAGTTCATAAAAGGCACATATGCTATACTTCTTTATAATATCCATGATATATTCGTGCATGAAATGCAAGGTAACAATATCTTCATTGTGATAGTATTAGTCCTGAAGGGAGGGGATCTAATGGAATGGCTTGATAATATGAACGCAGCAATTGAATATATCGAATCGCATCTGGCCGAAGAAATCTCCTATGACCGTGCCGCACAAATCGCCTGTTGTTCGACCTATCACTTCCAGCGGATGTTTTCATACATCACGGGAGTACCACTGTCGGAGTATATTCGACGGAGAAGGTTGACATTAGCGGCTTTCGAGCTGCAAGATGGAATTTGTAAAGTAATTGATGCGGCAATAAAATACGGATACGAGTCGCCGGAGGCATTCAGCCGAGCGTTCAAAAAGCTGCACGGCGTTATGCCGGTATCAGCGCGCGCTATCGGAGTTTCGCTTAAAGCCTATCCGAAGATAACCTTCTCAATCACAATTAAAGGAGATGTAGAGATGAAGTATCGCATTACTCAGCGGGAGGCGTTTCGTGTGTTTGGCGTTTCCACGGACATTAGCACAAATCAGGAGACTGCGTTTGAACAGGTTCCACAGTTTTTTAGAAAGTGTGATGAAGACTTGGTCCCGGACGAGATCAACGAGCTTTTAGGTCGTTTCAGTGATAATCACACAATTTCAGCGTTATACGACCATTCAGAAAACTCATTTAAGTATATGCTTTGCCAGTTCTTACCCAAGGGCCTTTCTGTACCGGATAAATTTACGGTACTTGATGTTCCGGCGGCGACATGGGCTGTCTTTGATGTGCCCGACTATGGAATACAAGCCATGTGGAGACGAATCTGGACAGAGTGGTTTCCTAGCTCTGGATATGAATTAGAGAAGGGTGTACAATTCGAGATGTACTACGGGTTAGCCAGCCATGAAAATGTCTTCGGAGAGATTTGGCTTCCAGTCAAGAAGAAATAATATTTTCTTTCAGTATAATCATATTAAGAAAAGACAGCGATAGAAACGGATACTGGATGGTAAAAATGACAGCATTGATAGAAAACGCCTGAAAAAGGCTGGATCCTGCTGCCATTAGTCAATAAAATGGTTCACACAAATGGTGTGAACCATTTTTATTGACCTCAGTTGAATAGAACCCACACTTAATCCAACTTAGACGAAAAATAAGAAGGAGAGCTTAGCCATGTCCAGAGCATAGAATAGAACCATGGCTTCTGTTGAAACTTTGATCCGTAGTGAAGAAAACAGGGAATAATAAATACCCATATATTTACAATCTATAATAAGCTATAATGAGAGGTGTAGGTACATCTAAGCTAGCTTGCAATTCGATCACTTAAGATAGAAAATAAAAACGGAAGAATAGGAGGGAAGGTATATCAATATTTACTTGTGTAGCTAGAAACGAAATATTCTGTTTGGGAAGGGAGTATGAATTTATGAAAACATTTCATCTGAAAAACAGTAGAGTAAAACTAAGTATATTTGTTCTTACACTACTCTTTATACTAATGATCACTTCGCAAATCGTAAGTGCAGATACAAACAGGAATAAGGATGATAAGGAAAAAATAAAACCAAATAAAAAAATTTGGACGCTTGTTTGGTCCGATGAATTTGACGGGAAAGGGAAAACCCGTGATACCAATGGTTTAGATCTGTCAAAATGGGGATACCAGCTTGGTACCGGTGCAGAATACGGTGTTGACGGCTGGGGTAACAATGAGCTGCAATACTATTCAAAGGACAATGTTCAAGTAAAGGATGGCAAGCTGAATATCATACCAAGGCTTGAAGCCATAGGAGGGAAGAAATATACTTCCGCAAGGCTTTGGACAAGCAATACCTTTTCGAAAAAGTACGGAAGATTTGAAGCAAGTATCAAGCTACCAGAAGGAACCGGTTTCTGGCCGGCATTTTGGCTGATGCCGAAAAATGACGTTTACGGCGGTTGGGCAGCATCCGGAGAAATAGACATCATGGAGGCTAGGGGGAGACTTTTGCAGGAGGTTGGCGGAACACTTCACTATGGCGGTCCCTGGCCGAGCAATAAATATTCAGGGGCTAGCTATACCTTTGAGGCAGGACAAAGCATAACCGATTATCATACCTATGCGATTGAATGGGAGCCCGGTGAAATAAGATGGTATGTCGACGATAAGCTATACCAGACGCAGAATAACTGGAGTACGAATGGAACAGACGGTGAAGAGAAATTCGCTTTCCCGGCACCATTTGATCAGGAATTCTATATTCTTCTTAATCTTGCGGTGGGTGGAAATTATGATGGTGGCAGAGAACCGGACGCTTCCGTATTTAACAGTAATCCCATGATGGAAGTAGACTATGTGAGAGTATATGAGTTAACCGGTAGAGCATATAAAACGCCTGTAGATCCCCAGACAACGGTTGAACCACTGCCGGAAGGTGCAAGAGTAGCTGATTCAACCGGTAATCTGGTATACGATGTTAATTATGAACAAGGGATCCTCGATAACCGGGAAGGTCTTGATGCAAACTTTGGTGACGGATGGAATTTAATCTACAACGCCCAGTTCGGTGGGGAAACAACAGCTTCAACGGAAGCGATTGATGGCAGAAATTACGCTAGGATTAATGTCACCAACGTAGGAACCCAACCCTATTCCGTTCAATTAGAACAGCATACTACCTTAGGAAGAGGACGCTGGTACGAGTTTTCCTTTGATGCCAAGGCGGACAGGAACAGAACGCTGAATACAAAGCTTGGCGGAGGACCGGGGCGAGGCTGGACGGCTTATTCGGATTCTTATACCGTTGATTTAACTGATCAATTACAATCCTATAGAAAAACATTTCAGATGACAGCGGCTTCTGATATTATGACGCGGATCGAATTCAACTGTGCTACTGCATTAGGGTCAGTATGGATTGGGAATGTAAGACTTGTTGAAATTGCACCTCCCACGGTGGATTATCATGTATCCAAAGAGGCACTGCCGGTCAGCGGCAATCTTGTCTATAACGGAACCTTTGATCGATATACCCTGGATCGATTAGCTTACTGGAATCAATCATCCAATTCACGAGCATCTGCATCAATGTTTGTACCGGAGGGATCCAGAGAATTAAATGTTAATATCCGCAGACCTGGAAGACAAGCTTCTGATATCAATGTCGATCAAAGAGGAATACAGATAAAGCAGAATAATCAATACACCTTAACCTTTAGTGCAAGAGCGGCCAAGGATAGGAGCATCCGTGTTGCGCTATTAAGTAAAGATGGAGCGATAACCTTTGTAGAAAAGGATTTTAATTTGACAAAGCTTCCGGGTACTTTTGAAATGTCCTTTACGATGGCAAATTCGACAGATTTAGAAGCAAGGCTCGCATTTATGTTAGGTGGCAATAAATCTGATGTATTCATCGATAATGTGAAATTGCTTAATCATACAATTGATTATTCCGGAGTAGTATTATATCCGTTAAAGAACGGTACCTTTGACTATGATTACTTATCCTGGACTACCATACTTGACAGTGGTGGAGGTGCTGTATTTTCTACCGAAAACGGAGAAGCAAAGATTGACATTAATAGCATCGGTCAAAATCCGTGGAGTGTTATGCTACTGCAGGGAGGAATGTCTTTTACCAAGGGTGTTGAATATACACTTTCATTTCGGGCAAAAGCTTCTGCAAACCGTAATATGTCAGTGGTATTAGAAAATGCTTCTTATTCAAGGGCCTTTGATTCGAATGCAATACCGCTTACTACAGATTGGAAGACCTTCACCTTTACCATAAAACCATCAGTAAGTGAGAATTTGGACCTGAAATACCTAATGGGTAAGGTGGATGATACGGCAATGGCAGGTACTGTATCCATTGACGATGTTATACTGCAGGTAAAAAATCCTCCTGTGTTACAGGCTCCATTGGTAATCGCAGATACTACGGATAATCAGCTGGGTAATGCAATTGACTTCTCCTTCCATGATAACGAGCAGTGGAGAGCTGCAATCAGATCCATTAAGATGAACGGTCAATTACTCACCGTGGAGCAGTTTACGTTAGCTGCCGGTAATATTACTATTGCAAAGGAAATTTTTACAGAGGTAGGAAAATATATCATCCTGATAATGGCAGAAGGCTATGAGGATGTGTCAGTAGAGCAGTCGATTAGGGCAAAGGATAACAAGATAGTACGAAATGGTACCTTTGATGTTGATACACAGGGATGGTCTTCGTATATCGGTGACGGTTCAAATGCTGCAGTATCGGCTCAAAATGGAGAGCTGAAGGTGGACTTTCCGAATTACGATGGGTGGTTCAGATGGTCAACACAGGTATATCAAGAAGGATTAAGACTCGAAGCGGGTAAAACCTATATCTTAAAGTTTGATGCCAGATCTACAATATTAAAGAATATACTGGTTGAAGTTGATAAGGGTACCGTTGGATATCATTTTGCAACACCGGAGGTCGCATTAACGACTGAAAAGCAAACCTTCATCTATGAATTTACTATGGCAGAAGCAGATACAAATGCTAAGTTAAATTTCCTGCTGGGAAGCAACAATGTTCCGGGTGAAAATTTTATTACTCACAATATTTACCTGGATAATATCAGTATAGCGGAAAAGTCTGATAATCCACCTACCGGGGACACAATCGTTCAGAACGGTACCTTTGACACGGATACTACTCCGTGGACATACTGGAGTGACGGAGGTATCACCGTGGCAGCAGAGAGTGGGGAGGCAAAGATTGATCTAAATGGCTTTGGTACTGAGCCCTGGTCCGTTCAATTTAGCCAGAGTGAGTTTGAATTTGAGCCAAACGTAACTTATCAATTAACCTTCCGGGCGAAAGCTTCCGTTGCCAGAAGCTTTGGAGTGGACATTGAAGGAGCAGGTTACTTCCGCTATATGGATAAGGTTGATAATCTGACGACTGAAATGCAGACCTATTCCTTTGACTTTATGGTAACAAAGAGTGAAACGACAAAGCTAAACTTCTTCTTTGGTTATACAGGCTCTGATATTACAGATGCAATGCGTTCCACTCTACATACCATTTACATCGATGATGTTATAATAACTAAAGTAGTAGAGGATGGCCAAGCCGCGGACCTACATGAATCACGCTAGAGGCAGAAGGTGCGGCTATTCTAGCGGAAGTGGAAAATCCGATTGGTGTTGTGGTAGGATAATCAGAG
>JAEZLF010000294.1 GCA_023435925.1 Bacillota bacterium | reverse complement strand
ATTCTGTTCCTGTTGCTGTTCTTTGATAGAGACTTTTGCTGCTAATCGTTTATAAGGAACGGATTAGGCCGGTTGCATTACATGAAACCCTGCGAAGAAGCCACCCAAACGGGTGGTTTCGCATTTTTATAAAAAGTAACACAAAAATGGGTCCGTGAATATGATATAGAAGGCAACCGGCATAAGAAGGCCAGGCAAAGTATGCGAGGAGGTATTTACATGTCACAGAGATTACATACAGGCATAATTGACAACTGTGCCATTTTATTTTTTATCATTTTATTCCTGTTGCTTTTCACCGGGAGGGGCTTTTGGGGAAGAGCCGCAGCAAATGAAGTTGTTGAATAACACATAACAGACTGAAGTTGTAGAGTAACACATATCAATTCGTTGAAAGGAGTGTAGGGTATGGCTGAAAATGAAAGAGGCGGCATTTTTGGATGCGGAGGCGGGGGCTTCGAGTGGATCTGGATCGTTGTGATTATCATTGTCATTCTTCTGATATTCCCCGGCATATTCAGGCAAAATGACGGCTATTACAAGGAATAACCTGCAGATAGTGACCGACATATAAGGTTTTAATACCGGTACTTACAAAAACAAAAAGAGCTGCCAATAAAACGGCAGCCTTTTTGTTTATTGCGTGCTCTAAATATGTGGTCAGCTGTGCAATTTTGCAGGTTTAGGGCACCATAATTTAAAAATATACGCAATAATGGTGTGAAATCCCGAATTATGTAACCATATCATGCCAAACGTCTATGTTTACTCCAAATAACTGCCCCCTAGTTGAAATTTTGCACAGTAGCATTAGAGCAGTGGCGCTAGAGCAGTGGCGCTAGAGCAGTGGCGCTAGATCAGTGGCGCTAGATCAGTAGCGTTATATGCACTCTTCCGTTCATTGCAAGCCTTCACTATTATTGATATAATCAGATAAATAAGGATGGTGTGTTCGTGAAAATAACTATGCGCACAGCGCTGATCATGTCGTTTATCTTAATATTTACATATGTTATGCTTCCGGTTCCGGTGTCTGCTGCTTCTCTTACATACAGCAATTATGAAAAAGCGGTGGACCTCAAAATACTTGGACTGCTTGCCAACTCTCCCGACAATTTTGAATTGGGACGAGCCCCCACCAGAATTGAGGGCGCTGTTATGCTTGTGCGTTTACTTGGTAAGGAAATGCAGGCAAAGCAAAGCAAGTATACCCACCCTTTCGCAGACGTGCCTGCTTGGGCGGATCATTATGTCGGCTATATGTTCCACAATGGTCTGACCAAAGGAACCGGCAGCTCCAGCTTTGGCTCCGCTGAATTGATTTCAGCGAAGCAATATGTCACCTTTGTGCTTCGATCCCTGGGATATGAAGACAAAACGGATTTTGATTATAACAAGGCGATTGATATGGCAATTCAAGTGGGCCTGTTAGACGATGCGGAAGGATCCAGACTGAAAAAGTCAGCCACTTTTGTGAGAAATGACATGGTTGGTATATCCTACAATGCTCTTCCGTTGAAGCTGAAAGCTTCTGCCCAGACGTTGCTGGACAAGCTGGTGAATACAGACAAAGCAGTATTTAAGCCTGCAGCAAAGGCCTTAGGGCTGTATACCTCTGATCTGGCTGCCGAGCTTGGTAATGCAGGCACCTATAAGTCCGCCGTTACAACCTACGGCGATGTAGCAAGGAATAGCCGGGACTTATATATGCTGATCCGAAAAACATTATACAACAACGATACACAGCTTAAGGCGGACATCCGAAACTATTCCGGCAATATGAAGGAAGATTTTACGTCCGTATTTAACAAAGCCTCAGCAGCAGTGACAGATATAACCGGCGTAGAGAATTTCGTCAGTTCATGGGAATACGAATCGAACAGTCAGACCCTCTATTTAACCGTTGCCTACCGATACACCAAGAATGATTTTACACAGAGAGCACAAAACGCGAGAGAAGCTTTAAACAAAGCCAGGTATACGGTTGCGCGTCTCATCACACCGGCTATGTCCGAGTATGAAAAGGAAAAGAAACTCCACGATTATATTGTTAATAACACCCGGTACGATTATGAGAATTACTTAAAAGGCACCCTGCCATATTCCTCCTTTGAAGAATACGGCTGCCTTGTCTTGGGTGCTGCGGTATGTGAAGGCTATTCAAAGGCCATGAAGCTCCTTTGCGATCTTTCAGGACTAGAATGCATGATTATCAGCGGGAAGATGAAAACCGGCAGTGCATCGGAGGGCCACGCCTGGAACCTGGTCAGAATCGACGGCGAATACTACCATCTGGACGTTACAAATGACGATCCTGTGTCTGCGGACGGTACTGATACTCTGACCTATTACTATTTCAATCTATCGGATAATGAAATGGCCCGAACAAACACCTGGACCAAATCAGATTATCCTGCCTGCACCAGCTTGGAGAACAACTATTATCATAAGAACAGCCTGTTTGTCGGAAACAAATCCGCTTTTAACAAAGCCGTTCAAGCAGCACTTGAGCAGCGAATATCCGTGATTGAACTGAAGGTTTCGGATTACAGTAAAAGTAATTATGCCGATTTGACAGATATGGTTTTCAAAGCAGGTCCTGTCCGGAGAATCAGTTTCTCTGTCAATGAAGACTTAGGTGTGATCCGAATCTATAATATTCAGTACCTAGAGCAGGCTCGTCTTTAATCAGACTCCATTTAAACGTAATTGGGTGGAAAAGAGAATTCCTATCCAAGTCGAAAAGGCTGACAGGACGCTTGCGTTAATAAAATGATGTTTTTATAAAACAGGATCAAGGGGCAAAAGTTTGTAATGGATGGCTGCGTTCATCTTTGGGTATTGACGTCGGACAGTGCTCACAATACGGCTCAACACACGGCTGCCATTCTCAAGACTGGTGGATGGCAGCATTATCAAGTACTGCGCTACGCTGTATCTGGTAAAAACATCGCCGCGCCGCAGAGAAGATGAAATAACATCCTTGATCCGATTCATCGCGGTGTTGAGCGGCTTTTGCATAAGCGGTTCACCTCTGCTGTCCGTTATCGTAACCAGTGCAATGTGAATGGCTTTTCCGGTGCGGGACGCAGCTCTGGCTTCAAGCCTGTAAATATCCTTGAAGCATTCGTATTCACAGAAAGAAGCGCCATTTTGAACATCATGTTCCCTGAGATCATCCTTGATGACATTCAAATCCAACTCCAAATTCTTACTGGTTCTGACTATCTCCCTGTAGAATGCAGTCAGCTCCGGGGATGGAGTGACGCCGAACTGATTGAAGAAGAGTTCGGTCACATATTCGTAATGCTGCAGTGCCGCACGCTGTGCACCGGTTGCCATGAGAGCCCGAATCATTGCGAAGTGCAGATATTCGTCGTATGAGTCTAAAACCAGGGCTTTTTGGCAAATTGCAATGACATCATTGAAGAGTCCGCGGCCCGATAGCAGCTCGAGAGCTTCATGTGTGATTTTTATATATTGGGAGTGATAATAGGCATTTATAGGGACGACCCAAAACTCCTGTGCGCAGTGAGGCAGAAAATCGCCCTTGTACAGCTGGATTGCCTGAAGCAGTGACTCCAGCTTCCGGTTCTCGTCTTCAGTGGCAGAGGCCAAACGGCAAAACTGCTCAAACTGATCCGTGTCGACAGTAATGCTCAGTTCAGAATTCCAACTGTAGACACCGTGTTGATATAAGATGATATTCTTTCCGTCGGTAAAGCCCAGCTCATTTAATACACTGCGGACACGATGCAGCAGGGTCTTTAGCGTGTTGGCGGGGTTGTCAATTGTTCCCTCCGGCCAGAGCATCTCGATGAGCTCATTTTGTGTAATTTCCCTGTCGCGGAAGGCGATGAGATATTGAAGGAGAATCCACAGTTTTTTAGAGCGGTTGCTTTGGTCATCTATGGTTTTATCACCGTAAGTAAGTGAGAATTCGCCAAGCATATTTATCTGCAAAACATTGGTGTCGTTCATGTTGATGGCCCCCTATAAAAGATCGTCTTTCATAAAAATCTTTTAATGTAATCATTTGATTATAACATTCGATTAGTTTATACCACAATATCTTACAAAGAACCATTATGTAGTAAACATTATGTCTACTTTTTAATATGTAACGGTGCTGTAACCGGATATTGATATATTTAGGATATGGTAATTAATAAATTGTTAATTTACTAGTGAAAGAGGGTGAGGAATGCATGATGGCACCTGTATCCAGATTTGTTCCATATGAGTTAACGACCAGTGTAATCAAAGTCAACTCATATGAAAAGAAAAATATAAAAGGGAGTATGTTCAATTCATATTATAAGGACGAAATACGCTTTGACAATCTGGCGCAGCTCATCTTTTTAATCGAAGACATGCTTAATGCTTTACAGTATCCGCAAAAGGGGATGGAAAGCAGAAGCTTTAGAAAGGAATGTGAAAATGTTGCCAGAGCGGTTAGGACAACCGGCTGTTCGTCTGCGGATGAGGTGCTTGCCACATTCAAGATCAACGTTCTTTTCCGGCAGAACGCCAGCTGGCAGGGCAGCATTGTTTGGCTGGAGCAGGAAATGGAAGCCCAGTTCCGGAGCGTACTGGAGCTGATACTGCTCATGGATGACGTACTTACTAATTAGAATATTCAACGAAACCTGTTGGTTTCATACTATAAAATTATGGAAGGAAAATCGCAATGAAAAGAAAAATTACATTGAAAAGAAGATTTACTAAAGTGCTTTCTGTATTTCTTTCACTTTTGATGCTGACCTCCACGATGGGCACCATCACTATTCTGGCAGATGACAGGGGCAGCGAATGGCAGATTGAGAAGAGGGACGATAGCGTAGTGTATCATGCGCTGAATACCTCCGGGGTTAGCATAGGAAGCGATACCACAGATGTCAAAACCTCTGCAGGAGGCAAGGTATCCATATCCAAGACCATAAGCCCCACAACCATGGAAAACGTGTTTGACATCACCCTGAGGGTCGACACCAAACAGGAGACCAGAAATGAGATTGTCTCTCCTGATGCCGCCGTGGTTCTGGTTCTGGATGCTTCCACATCCATGGACTGGTGCGCCAGCTGCGGCAAGGAGGAAAACCATGCCGATCACAAGACAAGTAAATTTATAAAGAATGCTTGCCCTGACAGTAGTGGGAATTCATACAAAAAAACCAGTTGGGACAACTCAACATGCATAAACTGTGGCAAGGCTGAGAGCCTGCATAATAACAAAACGATAACGAATCCTCCTGTATGCACCTGGACAGGCACCAGGCTTGATGCCGCCAAGGCAGCGTCGATCAGCTTTTCAAAGCAGTTTGCCTCCGATGCCAATGGAGCAAAACGCTACATTTCTGTGGTTAAGTTTAACAGAGATGGTGACCGGGTCTATAACTGGTTTGATGCCGCTTCTCTCAACTGGGAGGGAGAAACGCCAAGCAATGCTCTTACTGCCGCAATCAACGGCATCACTACATTTTCCGGCACCAATATCGAGGCGGGACTCCAGCTGGCTGATAATTTGCTGAGGACAAGCCCCGTCTCAAGCATTGCCAACAGGTATGCGGTTCTGCTGACAGACGGTTCTCCCAACTCCCGCATAACGGATAGTGCTGACAGAACCGGTACGGACCATATTGATGGCAACTGGGGTCTTGATAAGGTTGATCCGGAAAAGGTTGCTGCCAATTGTGCAGCTGATGTGGCCAAAAAGATTACCAATCCGACAACCTCCGATGGTTTGGAAGTACCCCTGTATTCCGTATGTTATGGTGCCTCCGGCGATGTTATCATCGGATTGGACAAAAATGTAGGAACATGGCTGGCTGAAATATCCACCCGGAGTTTTTCCGCAAGCAATGCCTCGGAGCTGACCATCAGTTTAGGCAACATCCTGAACCAGATCAATCTCATCACCAAAGCCTGGACAGTTTCAGACCCCATGGGTCCATATATCGCATTCGATACGGCTTACAACACAGCAAACAATGGAATTGCAGCGGACTCTGCAGCCAATCTCAGGAACTATAATACGAATACCAGGACTCTGAAATGGAATCTCAATGGGGAAACTCATACCAGTATCGGCTCCGGGGACAGTAAGACAGATATCTACACCCTAACTTATCGTGTCCGTCTCGACACCTCCGCACAAGGATTTGAGGAGAATACATACTACCTGACCAACGGTTACACCGAGCTTGCGTATGCGTTCTACGATGGCAACAACCAGCTTCTTGACGAGGCCGGACAGCCTATTTATAACCCGGACGGCACCGTGAACCAGAGCTCCGATAAGGTTACCACCCTGCGCACCCTTGGCTTCAAGGTTCCTGCAGTAAAGGGCGAGCTTCCTGTCATGAGCTACACCGTAAACTATCATGCAAAGGGCAGAGATGGCAATTATATGCAGGAAAAGACGGAGAGCGGGACTGCAAAGCTTTGGAGCTCTGTGGACTTACGCAGCGATGCTTTCACAAAGACAAATTATCACTATGTCAGCGGCGATGAAGGCACACAGCAAATCAATGCAGCCGACAGGGTCTTCAACCTTTACTACGATCCGGACATGACCTCCGTTACGGTAAACCACTATTATAAGACCATCACCATTGCCGAGGACGGCAGCAGTGATGAAAGCACCGCGGCTTATGGGCAGCCAATCACCGTTCCGGTAAATAATCTGTATGTCAGTGACAGCTACACAGCAACACCTAACACACAGACTGATGCTTACAGTTTGGTTGCAGAAGAGTCGGATGAACTGACCATATCATCTTTGAAAAAGACAGACAATGTAATCAACCTTTACTATGTGAGGACTATTGACAACCGGCTTGGCGCGGACGTAAAGGTGCTGCATATCTACACGCACAATTACTACGAGCTTGAGGATGGCACCTATGTGCCGAAGAAAGATGTAACCACCGTGACTGGCTATGACAGTACACAGGTGAGTGGTTCCAACCACAAGGTCACTGAACTTTATGAGGCTACAAAAATTCCAAATGGCTATAACTTTATTGGCGCGACAGCCACAGCCGGCATTGTAAGCGGAACGGAGACCCGAACCAGACTGCAGGCAGGAGCCAATGTCATTACACTCAACTATGAGAAAACCACGGATCCGCGCGGCAATCCCATCACAGTAACCGTCAACCACCATTACACCAAGACGGTGACCACCGTTACCGGCGGAATCGTAAGCACGGTAGTGAATCCCGAGGATGCGACGAAGGCCGTAAGCTTTGACAAATACGTGGGTGAGAGCTTTACAGCCTCGGAGGACAACAGCTACAATGGCGAAGCTTATCACTCCGACCCCGGCAATGCCGCAAAGCTGGTGACAACTGATCCCCTTACCGGATCCGTTACTATCGACCTCTACTACACCCTCGTTGAGTCCCCGGCAAATACAACCGTTACTGTTAACCATTACTACCGCACCTTCGAGACGTACACTGCCGACGAGGAAACTGGTGCTCAGGATGTCAGAATGATTGATGATGGCACTGTTATAGAAAACTTCCCATCCGGAAATGATGTTCTCTATGTAGGACAGAGATTTACAGCCAGTCCGGTTAACCGTGACGGTTACAGCCTCAACAGCGCGGCTTCCGGCAGCATTTCAATATCATCCCTGGCGGGCGGCGGGAATGTCATAAACCTCTATTATGACAGGACCACGGATGTCAGAGATGATGCAAGCATCCAGGTGACACATAAATATTACACGAATCTTACCACCATCGTAGGAGGCTCGGTAGCTACTATTAAAGTTCAGGATGGTGATATGGTTGTTGAAAATCACAGTGGCAAGGCAGGCGATTCCTTCACAGCAGTACCCGCAACCACGAATGGTGGTATGGACTACACCCTTGTTGGCAGTCCCTCTCTGACTACCACACTGCACTCCGGCTCCAACAGCAGTATCGATCTGGTGTATGAGAGAAGCGACAGTAGCCTGGTACCCACAGATATTGCTGTAAACTACATCTACAACACCTACACCATGACGGTAGCAGACGGTATAGCAAATTATTATGATGCCCCTGTTGTTGAAACGGCCGGTGGAATGGTCGAAGGAACCTATTATAAGGGACAGATCTTCAATGTAACCCCGCAACCCATTCATAATGGTGTGGAGTATGCTCCGGCCTTGAATAACCCGGCTCTGAGCATAACACTGGGTGAAAGCGGCGCCAATATTATGACGCTGACCTACAACAGATATATGCCGCTGGCACAGGAATATGTTTCTGTCAACCACCACTATGCTCTGACGACCTGGTCCATTGCGGACGGCGAAAGCAGGAGCAATGTGCAAAACACCTCCAGTTCCGACAGCCCCGTGGCAAAGTATGTGGGCGAGACTTTCACCGCAACGCTCAAGGAGAATGGGTATACCTTCAAAAAAGCCACCTCCTCCAATGAGACACTAAACGGAAGCACCATCACCGTATCCGGATCCGACGATGTGATAGACCTCTACTATGAGAAGACAGAGGATCCGCGTATTGCGTCAAGCGTAACGGTGAACCATTACTACACCGATGTGGACTATAACGGCGACAGGATCGAGAGAACAGATCTGAATGATACAAGGATTGTCCCCGGATATGCAGGACTGCTTTACACTGCAGTGCCGGATACAAAGGGCTACAGCCTGGTAAGAAAGGAAGCAGCACCGGAATTCGCAGCCGGTTATGAGACTCCGACCATCCTTATGGCAGAGGGTCCCAATACCATTAGCTTCTACTACGAGCTTTCTGTCGACTCCAGAGAGGCTGCCTCTATAACTGTTATCCACCACTACAGCCTGTTTGACAGATACACCGGCATCAATACGAACGAGGGAACGACTACCAATGTGTTTAACTCTTTCAGCCAGGGTGTATGGGTTGGCGCGGAATTCAATACAGCATTGGCAGCTACGTATAATAGCAGAGCCTATGTGCTTGATGAGACAAAATCGGATAGCCGCACATTGACTCTGGCAGCCGACAGGGAAAATGTGATAAACCTCTACTATCAGCGTACGGTAGATTCAACGCCCAGTATACCGCCTGTGGATCCGGGTCCCGGCACACCGCCTGTAGATCCGGGACCTGGCACTGCCAGATACACCATAGTTATCCGTTACCTTGAGCTGAATACCGAAAAGGTGCTGGCAGCGGATAGTGTGACCATCTGGAATGCTAGCAGCAGCTATGATGTGACCGCCGAAGCCAACCTGTCCATTGCCGGATATGTCCTGGCCTCCAGAACAGGCGATGCCGTCACGGGTGTAGTCAACAGCACCAAGGCAATAACAGTTTGGTACACCGAGGAGACGATAGTACCGGACGAGAGCGTTCCGGAGGGCACAGCTCCGACCGACACCACCGATGACAAGGATACTCCGGCAGGTGAGGTTCCGGCCGGCACCGTTGACATCAATGATGAGGATGTCCCGCAGGGCAGTGTTCCGGCAGATTCCGTCGACGCCAAGGATGAGGCTGTTCCAAAGGGAAATGCTCCGCAAACCGGCGACAGTAGTATGCTGTCTATATTAGTCGCAATGATGGTTCTCTCTTCAATTGGTCTTACTGTTCTGCTTATCATGGACAACAAAGACAAGAAGAGAATCAGGGGCAATTAAATCAAAATAGAACAAAGCTGATACCCGAAGAGCCGTCCACTCAGGTGGGACGGCTCTTCATCTCAGCGTATGGGCGTTTGGCAGGAATATAGGTAATAATTATGAAAAAGAAAACAATTCGAAGAATATTGATTACCCTGTTTGCTGTGATTTTTCTCGGCAGCGCCGGATATGCCGCCAAGGTGGTTCTGGATTACCGGAATGACAGTCGGCTGTATGATGCTGCCAGAGAAGAATTTATCATATCCTCTGCTCCTTCGGATGTGACTACGGACCTGGACAAAAAATCTCCGGTGACGGCATCCCAGGAGGAAGAGGGAAAAACAGACAAAGAGGAAAAACCGGAGTTTTCCGGAATATCGGTGGATTTTAACGCATTGAAGGCAATAAATTCCGATATTTTGGGCTGGATTTGGATCCCGGATACGGATATAAGCTATCCATTACTGCAGGGAAAAAGCAACCAGAGCTATCTTGCAACTTCTTACACCGGAGTCCATGCAGGCGCGGGCAGCATTTTCATGGACTTTCGCAATGCGCCTGATTTCTCAGATTCAAACACCATCATCTATGGACACAACATGAATGACGGCACCATGTTCGGCACCCTGAAAAAGTACCGGAAGGCGGAATATTGGAGGACACATCCTTATTTTTACATTGTAAAGCCGGATGGTCAGAGCAAGTATGAGATATGTTTTGTTACGGTGACGGATTCTCTGAGTGATGTTTATAACCGGAGTTTTACCGGGAAAGAAGCGTACGAGGCGCATATTGCCATGCTGGATAAAGCTTCGTTGTACGATACCGGAGTCTGTGTTGGAGCAGAGGAGCATATTGTGACGTTATCTACCTGTACTGGAGGGGAAAAAACCGAGCGGTTTGTTGTGATTGGCAAGCTTGTTGCCGATACTGCTGACAAATGAAAGACGCCAGTCTGTAAAAAAAACTCTTCCCTTTTTCACACACTTTTGATAGAATATAATTTCGCGCGATAAATCTTATTGTACGGGAGGTAAATTGTCGCATGTCTGCAATCAATCATCCGGACTACAAGGAAGAGCATGAAAGGTGCAAAAATACTCTCGGATATGTAGAAAAGAGTTTTGAGACCACCTTATCCAAAAAGGGTCGAATCGACAGCAGCCTCGAAAAAGTCAGAAAACATTTTAATGCAGAGAACAGTCAGGATTACATTGATATTATTGTGAACACTTTGCTGCAGGGAAATATGGATGTGAAGCTGAGAAACCTAATAGCAGCAAAAAGCCGGCCATACTTCGCCCGAATTGATTTCACCGAAAATTCAAAAAAGAATACAGAGAAGCTCTACATCGGAAAAATGTCCCTTATCCGTGACGAGGATCAGCAATTGATCATAGTGGATTGGCGCGCGCCGGTGGCCAACCTTTATTATGAAGGCCGGCTGGGGGATGCATCCTATCAGTGTCCTGACGGTGTCATTGACGGTACGCTGAATCTGAAAAGACAATTTTCGATAGACAAGGGTGAGCTGAAAGAAATATTTGATATCGATATCACTACCAATGATGAGTTTCTGCAAGGCTGCCTGGGTGCCAATGCCGACAACAGACTTAAGGACATCGTTTCAACCATACAGGCTGAGCAGAATGCCATTGTCCGGGCCGATATGTGGAGGCCGTTGATTGTACAGGGAGCAGCCGGAAGCGGAAAAACCACCATTGCGCTCCATCGAATTGCTTATCTGATCTACAATTATGAAAAATCCTTTACACCCGAAAACTTTATGATTATCGCTCCTAACCGCCTGTTTCTCAATTATATATCCGATGTTTTGCCGGAGCTTGGTGTTGAAAAAGTGCGGCAAACGACCTTTGAGGATTTTGCGCAGGATTTGATCGGCAAGAAGTTCAAGCTTAAGGATGCTAATGAGAAGCTGCTGGCCTTCGTTGACCATACCCTTCATCAACAAGAAAAAATCAGGCTTTCGCTGGTGCGCAAGACCTCTGAGTTTAAGGCTTCCATGCATTTCAAGGAAGCATTGGACCGCTATCTGAAGATCATTGAAGAGAATTTTATTCCCAAAGAGGATTTTAAAATCGGTTCCACACTCATCTATAAATATGAAGAGCTGAATGAGCTGTTCATCCATCAGTATAAAATGTGGCCTATTGCCCGCCGGGTGGATGAAATAAAGAAAAATCTGAAAACCCGGCTTCAAAACCGAAAGCAGGCTATTGCCAACCAACTCCACGATGACTGCGACAAGAAGGTTGCACTGTTGAAAGCTACTCTGCCAGATGATGATGAGCGCCGGATACTGATTACACAGGTGATCAATCAGCGTGATTATGCATTGGAGCATTCCGATAAGCTTGCAAAAACCGTTATTGCCGAATATATCAAGAAAATCTCCAAGCTCAGTCCTTACGAATATTATAAGGATTTTATCAACGACAACACCATGTTTGAAAAAGTAACCGGGACATGGCTGGAGGCTGGGATTTGCGAATTTGCCCGCAGCTATACCGCTGCTGTACTCCAATCCGGCTATCTGGATATTGAAGACCTGGCGCCGATCATCTATCTGAAATTCTGCATTTACGGGATGGATGAGAAAATTCCCGTCAAGCATGTGGTCATTGACGAAGCGCAGGATTTCAGTGCATTCCAGATTTATGTATTGAAGAACATCATCAAGGACAGCTCTTTTACTATACTGGGCGATTTGAATCAGGGCATCCATTCCTACAGGGGTATTCAGGACTGGAATGAAATCACCGAGCATGTATTCAGCGACAGGAAAAATGAGTTCCTCACACTGGAGCAAAGCTACAGAACGACAGTGGAAATCATGGACGCCGCAAATATCGTGCTGGATAAAGTGAAAGACCGCGAAGTCAACAAAGGCCGCCCGGTGATCCGGCACGGCGAAGAAGTAAAAATAACCGGGATGGCTGATAAGAAAAGTATCATAAGTGAAATCGCAAAGAATATTGCCGACTTCAGAAACCAATCCTACAAATCAGTCGCTGTGATTTGCAAAACGCTGAAGGAGTGCAAGGAAGTTCATACGGCAGTATCAAAGCTTACCGATGATGTTGCGCTGATCAACGGTAAAGAGGAGGTCTATAAAAGCGGCGTTGTTGTGCTTCCCTCCTACCTGGCAAAAGGCCTTGAATTTGACGCAGTCATTATATTCAACGCAGATAGCACCAGCTACACTGAGGACGAACTGGACATCAAGCTGCTGTATGTTGCCATGACCCGCCCCCTCCACAAGCTATACATCTATCACACCGGACACCTCACCCCGCTGCTTTTGTAAAACACGAAACGTGGGTCACGAAATGCGTCTCTACACATTTTATAATCTTTTTGCTTAAAAAAGTTACGAAATGTTATATAATATAGGGATGTGATCCAATCACGGGTTGAACAACGTTGCAGTCTCTCACTGACGTTGTTCAAATGCGTTTAGCTTAAAATGAATACCTTTCAGGAGAATGGCATGTTTGATTTGACTTATGAAACCATTATGGCAAGAACACAGCCCGACGAATACAGCGCCGGCCAGGATTATTATAAAAACAGGCGGATCAAATCCGTTCAGTACAATCAGGAGAAGCGCACCTTTACCGCTACGGTACTGGGTAATAAGCTCTATACCTTACATCTGAAGTTTGACACAGCTGGGAAACTCACTGATGCGGATTGCAGCTGCCCTGCAGACAATAACGGCTGGATTTGCTGCAAGCACATGGTAGCCGTTTTTCTGCTGATACAGGAAAAAGACAGCCAGGGATTTTTCCGGGAACTTCGCTTCAGGCAGGCCGCCAAAGATATTTTTAATTTTTTCGGTGACAGGCAAATTACCGTCCGATCTGCTGTCTTTATAGAGCCAACCTTTGAGCTGTCTAGAACGGAAGGCTCCGGCAAATCGGGATTGCCTGCATTAAAGCTTCGAATCGGGCAGGACAGACTTTATGTTGTAAGGGATATAAAAAGTCTTCTTTATCATATGGAAAATAACATGGAGTTGAGCTTCGGCAAAAAATTCACCTTTGTTCCTTCAAGACATGAATTCAAAGGCAAAGACTTATTGCTGATCAATCTTCTGAAGGAGATCTATGAAGCTGAAAAACTGATGGAAAGATTATCGGTTGGGTATCATAGCCCCAGTGTTTTTGTGAACGGTAAGGTATTCCTGACAGACAGCTTCTTAAAACGTTTTCTGGAAATATATGCGGATATACCTTTTCGTGCCGCAATACTGGATAACCAACCGGATACTGTCCTTGTCAGGACGGAAGATATCCCCGTCAACTTCCTGTTGTCCAATGACGGTCAGGATCTGCTGCTGAGCATCGATTTTGAAGGTTCTCTGCTGCCTCTTACCGAAGATGGAGAATATTTCTACAGTGACGGAAAAATCTACCATATTTCCCGGCAACAGAGCGAGTACCTGAAGCCCTTCTATCTTGCCATGATGTATCAGAAAAGCCGGAAGCTCCGTTTTATTGAGGAGGATAAGCAGCGATTTGTCTCCGAAATACTTCCCTTTGCTGAAAAAGCCGGACAGCTGACCATAACCGATCAGGTACAGACTACCATAGAAAAACAGCCATTGGTCGCAGAAATCTATCTGGACCGTGAAGGGTCGGATATTTTGGCCGATGTCCGATTCATCTATGGAGAGCAGATTATCAATCCGTTCCTTCCGAGATTCAAGTCATCCGAGCCTTCCCAAAAGCTGTTGATACGGGAAATAGGCAAGGAAGAAATGATTATGGATATCCTGGGAATGTCCGACTTCAAGGTCCGGGAGGGAAAGGTTCACCTGACGGGCGACGACAATATCATTGATTTTGTCTTTAAGCTGGTGCCCATGCTGCAGGAGCATGCATCCGTTTATTACTCCGAGAATCTAAAAAACATGAAACTGAAAACCTCTCTTTCCTTTACCGCGCGATTCAAGCTGAATACAGCGTCCGATATGCTGGAATTCGGCTTCAGCGCCGAAGGCATTGACCGCTTGGAGCTGGCTGGTATAATGACTTCTCTCACAAAAAAGAAAAAATATTATCAGCTGAAAAACGGCAGTTTCATCGATTTGGATTCTGATGAATTCACTCAGTTGAGCAGCTTTATGAGAAAACTGGATATAACCTCCGATATGCTGGAAAACGATTTTATTGAATTACCCAGATTCAGAGCTGCATATCTGGATCAGAATATCCGGGAGTCCGGTATCCATAATGTTGAGCGGGACGCTGCCTTTAAGGAACTTGTCCGGAACATCCGGGAACCTGAGGATATGTCGTTTGATTTACCTACGGGATTGAAGGGTTCATTGAGAGATTATCAGAGATTTGGCTTCAAATGGCTCAAAACACTTGATTTCTATAAACTGGGGGGAATACTGGCCGATGATATGGGTCTGGGAAAAACCATGCAGATTATTGCGCTGCTGCTTTCTTCCAAAGCAGAAAAAGGTTCCGCTCCTTCCTTGGTAATTGTACCGACCTCACTGGTATTTAACTGGGGTGCAGAACTGGACAAATTTGCACCTGAGCTGAAATATGTCACAATTATCGGCAGCCGGGATGAGCGGCATGAGCTTATTAAAAGCCTGGCCGGATATGATGTTGTAATCACTTCCTATCCGCTGATCCGAAGAGATTACGAGCACTATGCCTCCCACAGTTTCAGATACTGTATTCTTGACGAAGCTCAGCACATCAAGAACCCGGGCTCAAGAAATGCAAAATCAGTGAAGCACATCAGGTGTGAAACCCGTTTTGCCCTCACAGGAACGCCCATGGAAAATAACCTGTACGAGCTCTGGTCCATGTTTGATTTTGTACTCCCCGGATATTTGTACTCTTATAATAAGTTTAATGAGAAGTATGTACAGCCGGCAGCCGGTGAAGACGGGTACGAAGCCCTTGATGACCTGAGCAGGCAGATCAAGCCCTTTGTGCTCAGGCGTCTGAAGAAGGATGTTTTGAATGAGCTGCCCGATAAGATTGAAAATACGATGCTTGCAGAATTGACCGATGAACAGAAAAAACTGTATCTGGCCTATCTGCAGGATGTAAAAGGTGAGATTAATAAGGAAATCGAGGAATCCGGTTTTGAAAAGAACAAATTAAGAATTCTGGCTGCATTGACGAGGCTGAGACAGCTATGCTGCCATCCCTCCCTCTTTGTAGAAAATTATAAGGGAGAAAGCGGAAAGATGCAGTTGCTGGAGGAAATTTTACAGGAGTCTGTCGAAGGCGGTCACAGGATATTGCTCTTTTCCCAGTTTACCGGGATGCTCCAGATAATAAAGAACAGGCTTGGCAGGCTTGATATTCCCTGCCTCTATCTGGACGGCTCCACACCTGTCTCAGAAAGAGGGTATCTTGTAAATTCCTTTAATGAAGGCAGAGGAAAGGTTTTTCTGATCTCCCTCAAAGCAGGTGGCACCGGGTTGAACCTCACAGGAGCCGATATGGTGATCCATTACGATCCGTGGTGGAACCCTGCGGTGGAGGAACAGGCCACCGACCGGGCTTACCGCATCGGTCAGAGGAAATCGGTATATGTCATGAAGCTGGTCGCCAGAGGTACTATCGAAGAAAAAATACTCGCGCTTCAGGAAAGGAAGCGCGAGCTGATTGACGCGGTAATTCAACCGGGTGAAACCCTCCTGTCCAAAATGACCCGGGAGGAGCTTCAGGCTTTATTCGAGTGAATTTTTTATACAAATTTTTGTACATTACTGCTTCTGGAGAAGCGATAGATTGCAGTTAATATAAAAGCGGCTGCAAAGGCTGCAATTATCAGCAGGTTCAGGTAGATTCCCTCGTATCCGCCACCGGCCTGCAGCTTTTGTATTGCACTAAGCACCCACCGCTGCGGTACAAAATAGCTGATCTTCTGCATAAATTCAGGCATCAGGCTGACGTCCCAGTAGCAACCTCCCAGCATACAGGTCGGTGTTATAACGAGTGTGTTCAACGTACTTGCTATATAGGATGATGAGGAAAATGCCGTTATGACAAGGCTGATACCGACTGCAACAAGCCCAAACATCAAAAGTAGTACAAACATTGCGATATCGTCCACACCTGTATCAATCTTCAAGATAAATTTCATAATAAACTGTATCAAGATGATTTGCACTATGACAATCAGTATACTGGTCAATGCATTCGCAGCGATATACTGTCTTGCATTGACCGGCGCCGAGCATATTCTGTGATAGGTGCGGTTTCTTTTCTCAGTAAGAATGACCATATTGGTAAATCCGGCTCCCAGCATAATGAACATAATCAGAAAGCCCATGCTGGTAAGAGTCATGCTTCTTTCGACAAGTTTATCTTCTACCTGCACAACCGTCAGTTCTGGCGCGACTTCCTTGTATTGTGCCAGCATATTGTCGAAGGCGGCTTTGTCGCCATTGGCTGCCACTGAAAGCTGAAACAGCGTATCTGTATAACTATTAAGTATCCTGCTTACCCAAACCGTGGAATCATTCCCCTTTACGGACACAACCTCAATGCTTGGAGTGCTGCCGTCATATATACTTTGACTGTAACCGTCCGGAATGATAATCGCAGCATATAGCTCGTTATCCAGCAGCTTGTCGTTTACTTCCCCTTCCTCTATTTCATGGATTTCAAAGTTGTCTGTTTGTGCAAGAGCCGTTTTTATTTCTGCTGACAGCGCTCCGGTATCAAGGTTGGTTATCCCAACCTTGAGAGGTGTTGTGCCGGTAGTCCCATAGATAAGCAATGACAATATGACACCTCCCAGAGGCAATAACAGATAGATAATAAAGCTTCCCTTTTTGCGGAATGTTACTTTGAGTATATTTGCTATCACTAAGAACATATTACGCATACTTACCATTCCCCTTTCCTGACAGTACTGCAGATAAAAGGACGAACACCGCTGCTATAGCCAGATTGATTCCAAGCGATATAGCCACATGTGAATAGTCATTATCGTAAAGCACCCTGAATAATGCGGAGTTGATCCATTTCACAGGGGATATATTTGAAATTCCTGCGAAGGCCGGACCCATCGTATCAAGCGGCACGTATCCGCCACCAAGAAACACCAATACCGGTATTAGGGTATTTATAGCACCAGTTGCGGCATCGCTCTTTTTAAAAGCATAACCTAACCCGACCCCAATGCTGACAGCCATAATGGAATAGGAAATCAGTAACAGCGCTACTGTCAATAAATCTTCACCCCAATAGGCCTTGAGTATAAACTTGCTGAACAGAATGACTGCCAGGCCTTGCAGGATTGTAACACTAATGCAGCCCAGCACCTTGCCTGTCAACAGCTCATATCCCCTTACAGGAGCACACAATACCCTGCTGGCAGTCTTTTCCTCAATATCACTTTTCACACTAAACAGACCTGTTAATGAGGAGTACAGCAATATCAGTGTAAGCATGGTAACCGCATAATAGTCCAGTGAGCCCGGCTGCCTCTTTTCATCCAGCGACCTTACCCTGACATAATCTCCCTCTTCCGCTGCCGGAAGCATTGCCATCGCGGACGGATTATTGACAGCAATGGTTGCCATGACTCCATAGGTATTGGTAAAACTGTTTAGTGCGCTCTCCAGAAGGCTGGCAGTAAAACCGTGCCTCTCATTTTTATAAAGACGGATCTCCTGATCACTGTCTGACACAAACAGATAAGCAGAATACTGGTAGTAGTTCATACTTTCAATCCCCATCTCTACATCATCTGTTTTCTCAAATGTTATGCCCAGTTCCTCACCTATGGCATCTCTAAAGCTTTCGAAGGCTTTTGTCAGAGTTTGTGCGCCATCTGCTGTTTCTTCCGTATACAGTACGGTTACATCATTCAGCTGGATAGTACTGTCAAATACTCCCGAAAATGCAGCTCCCAGTATGATAATCAGCACGATAGGGAAAAGCACCATCATGATATTCGCTTTAAAGTTTCGTATATTTTGCTTGAGTTCTTTTACAGCCATTCTTGCAATATTCATCCCATCGCCCCCTAATCTCTCAGCCTTCTGCCGGTCAGAGACAGAAAGACCGTTTCAAGATCCGGGCTTTTACTCTCCACACTCTTGATGGAGAATCCGCCGGAAATAAAATACTGTATAATTTTATCCAGATTGCTGACCTCACGGGCGCTGGATATTTTTATGATGTTTTCATCGATTTCAACACTCTCGACCCCGGGTATTTGCTTTACACTATCTTCATTTAGCTTTGAAATGGAATCCCCCACCGATATCCACACCATATTTTTGTCATGGATCATATTCTCCAGTTCCTCAACCGTTCCCAGTGCAATTACTTTACCATGATCCATAATTGCCACCCGGCTGCATATTGTTTCAACTTCCTCCATGTAGTGGCTGGTATAAATAATCGTACTGCCGGATGCATTAAGCTTCCTGACCGACTCCAGAATGTGGTTTCTGGACTGAGGATCAATACCGACCGTAGGCTCATCCATAATGATAAGCTTCGGCTTGTGTGCAATGGCACAAGCTATATTCAACCTTCTTTTCATTCCACCTGAAAAGCTTTTGGGAAAGCTTTTGGCCTTATCCGCCAACCCGGTGAATTCCAGTGCCTCCATGGCCGCATCTTCCAATGTTTTTCCCTTAAGCCCGTAAAGACCGGCAAAGAATGTAACGTTTTCAAGGCAGGTCAGATCTTCATAAATCGCGATGTCCTGAGGAACAATACCAATATTTCGTCTGGTGACCATGGACTCCTTCGCAGCATCGTTTCCAAGGATAGTTATTTTTCCTTTATCGATGTCCAATAAACCTACCAACATGTTAATCGCTGTGCTCTTGCCGGCTCCATTCGGGCCAAGAAGGCCGAATATCTCACCTTCTTCTATATGAAGCGTCACTTTGTCCACTGCAATTAAATCGCCAAAGCTTTTTGTAACCTGTTCAAAACAAACCATATCCATTTTTAAGCACCTCCTTAATTCTTTTAATTGTATTATAAAGCCCTTCGGATCCCCGTATAAGTCTCAAAGGTCATGAATCCAATATGACGAAAGTCACCTATGCTATCTTTCTGCGCAGAAAATTGTGGAGATTGTCAGAGATTTGAGTGGACGGTCAAAATTCAATGAGCGCTTGCGCGAATTGAACCCACTACCGAAGTGGGAATCTGTTTATCCCCCCGCCTTGAGGCAGACGTCTTAGGAGCATTAGATAAAAAATCGGTTATGGGAGTGAACCATAACCGATGTACAATAGCAAATGAAATGGATAAAGTAAGGTGTAAGTGTTGACGGCTAGAATTTGGCATAGGTATCATAAATCCGGTTTCTTACAGCCCTTTCTTCTGGGCTGAGCCTCTGGGCTCCCTCAATGTCGTATGCGCCGAAGGTGTCGTATAGACGAGAGGTAGGGTCAATCTCTACATATGTAACCCAAGGAAGCCAGTGATAATGACTTGAGAAAGTCTGATCATTAAATCTGCCACCTTCATGCGACATACCTGGCAGGGCATATCCGAAGCTGCCATCTACATCGTTAGCCTGACGTGTGTTATTGTGGATGAATTCGGCGTAATCCAAGTAATGATTATCTCCAGTGATGATATACAGTCTGTAGTAGATATATGCGCAGGCTGCCATATACATGTCCCCTCCGCCGCCGCCTATAGTGACAGGGCTCTGCCCGCTGATGGAGTTTTTATTAAAGGGATGATTCGGCCACAGTACACGAACAGGGAAAGACCATACATATGTCCAGGTTTCTGTGTAATCTGCTGCGCCAATCAGCGCTCTCAGCCACTTATCTTCTCCGGTCAGGTCATATAGAGCCAGGAAGCCAAACATGGCGTAAATGCCGGACTCATTATCGATGATATCAGCATTGTCGCAGGTGGAGCCCCGATATTCCATATTCATATATGTATTGTCGTAAGACCACTCTCCGGCCCGTAGTGCTGCCTGCTTACACCTCTCATCACCGGTAACCAGATAGAACTGGATCAGGTACCGCACCACGCTGATGGTATTCGCCTTGGAATCCATGCGCATGGAACCATCCGTTGTGTTGTAGGCGCGATAATAGCTGCCATCCTCGTTTTGAACCCGAATCAGCCAGTCTGCTGCCTTTCGACAGAATTCTAACCACTCGAGACGATCTTCACCTTTTTTCTTCATGTACACATAAGCGTCCAGGATGTTCTCAAGACCATCTGCAATCATTCTCGTCCAGAAGGGCATGGGCTCGAACCCCTCAATTGCAGGATTATAGCATACATTGGGCGCTCCGATGTCCGTCATGGCCGTCCTCACCCAGAAATCGATGATGTTTATGCCTTTATTGTAGGATTCGGGCTCGTTTTCCATATCGCCATAACGGATCAGCTGATAGCCGATACCGGGCTGCTGTCCCACAAATCCGAACTGGAAAGACACACTGGAAACATCCATCTGTGGCAGCTGGCAGGAGAAAGGCAGCCCCCAGGCATCGCCGTATTGGCGTGTAAGCTTGGTAAGGGACTTCATGCAGTTGCGGTACTGCAGCTCGTTATCCACCTTATAAACAGAATCTTTTAACCGGGTGTAAACAGTTCTCCAAGCATCACGCATCATAGGATAAAAGCCATCATATTGACCAAAATTTGCAGCAATGGCGTAATTGTGAGCAAAGCCCTCCTCCATTGGGTGAAAGGTCCTGGTCATGGTTTTCGTGTCCATATCGTAGTCGACGTTATATCCTCTCCTCCTCGGCAACTGACCATCTACTCCGGGATAAACATAATCAATCATGAGGCCATCACGGACTGTAGTAATTTCTTTGCGCAGTGGAAAACCGTAATATAAGTAATTTAAGGTCTTGCTTTCGGGTTTACTGATTCCAATGGAGCCGATCGTGAACTTCGGGTCTACGATATGCTCAGACATCACAAAATTGTGATCCCTCATGGTGACATCTGCTGCCCAGCGTGACAGCATGGCCATCTCACCCGACGTTTTGTTTTGTATGGCAAACATCGGTAGGGTATAGTTGACCTCATTGCGCCAGAAGTACTCACAATCCAGATCATATCCCATCACATGGGGAGCGGTGAACTCGTTTTGACGGTACCAGTTAGCCGGTGCGAAGCAATTATAATCGCGGACATTATCTGAGGCTGCTATAACAAAGGCGATTTTTGAGGCAAAGCCCATGTCATCCACATTTTTAAGAACAGTTACGGTGCGGCTAACCTTAAAACAGCAATCTGTCGTTTCGTAGGTATCGGTGAAGGCCAATTCGGATCCTGTAGGGGATCTCAGGACGCCTTTCGCGATAATACGGCCCTCCGACTCGGAAATATCTTCGTATGCCCCATCGTAGAATTCGGTGATTGACAGCACTGTTTTTATAAAGGCATACATAGGCCGCTTGTTGTAATACAGCAAAGAGTCGCCCTTTAGAACCTCAATACCACCATTCTGAAACTGCATAGTATACTCGCCTGCACAAATCTTCAACATACTTCCTCCTTCTGTTTATGGAATAACAAATTATATCTTGTTATCCCTAATATGTTCATTGCAAAATCTTTATTGAACAACGTCACAGTTCCCAGCCGACGTTGTTCAAACGCCACGTTTAGGCGTGGCGCACGAAGTGTAGCGCAGGGCGAATTCATTTCGCCCACAGCGAGGGGTATGGGGGCTTGCCCCCATTGGAAATCGAAATATTCTGCGGAAAATCTTAAGCCTTAACTGCACCTATCATGATGCCCTTTACAAAATATTTTTGCAGAAACGGGAAGAAACACATAACCGGAAGCATTGTGACCATAATGGTAGCACTTTGAATTCCTTCTGTAAATCTGGGGACACGCGGTCCCGCAATGGACAAGGAATTTACAATGACCATGTCCATAACAATATTGCGCAGTACCAGCTGCAGCGGTATTAAGTCATTTCTGCGCAGGAATATCATTGAGTTGAACCACTCATTCCACCTGTCCACAGAGTAAAACAGCAGAACCGTCGCAATAATTGGCTTTGATAAGGGAAGTATAATCTTGAACATAATGCGCCACTCGCCGGCTCCGTCTATTTTTGCGGATTCCATCAGAGATTCCGGCAGCGAAGTCATATACGTGCGCATGATAATAAAGTAAAAGGTGTTGACGCCATATGCCAGAATGACAGACCATATTTTATTGGTGAGTCCCATTTGAAGCATCAACAAATACATTGGAACGATGCCGCCGTTTAACAGCATTGTAAGCAAAATCGCGTAGAAGATTATCTTAGCTCCGGGGTAATTAGTACGGGTTAAACCATATGCCAGGCTGGTTGTCAGAAACAGATTAAGCGGCACACCTAACAGAAGAATCAATGCGGTTGTTTTATAGCCAATTAGAATACGGGGATCCTGGAACAGCCTATAATAGTTATCAATAGTGGGCTCCATGGGGATTAGCAGCAATGGGCTTTTCAGCGTTTCTTGCTGTGTTGCAAAGGATGTGGCGATTACGCTAATAAATGGGATAACAATTGCAGCGGCTAGAATAACCAGTATGGCTAGGAATATTGCGTCCAACGGCTCAAATCTATTCTGCAACCCCCTACGGTTCTTATTTACCGTTAACATCATTCTCAACTCCTTAAATTAATTCAAGCTAGCAGCCCTGAACCACCTACGCGTTTAATGATACGGTCAGCAGTAAGCAGCAGCAGCAAATTAATCGTAGATCTAAAAAGAGCTACTGCGGCAGAAAAAGAAAAGTCAACGGAACCTCGGAAAGTAATCCGGTATATATACATATCGAGAATTTCCGCTACTCTTATGGTAGCGGGATTGCTCAGGTTAAATATCTGATCGAAGCCACCCGACATCAGATTGCCTACAGCCAGGATGAAGAGGACGATGATAGTGGGCTTGATGCCCGGCAGTGTGATATACCACATACGTTGCAGCCGTGATGAGCCATCAATCTCTGCAGCCTGATATTGTTCAGTATCAATCCCCGATATAGCAGCCAGGTAGATGATCGCACTCCATCCGGCGCTTTTCCATATATCGGTCAGATACACGATCGGCTGGAAATAGGCAGGAGTCCCTAGAAATGCGATTGGCTCCGTGCCAAAAAGCAAGGAAAAGAAAGAATTGGCCACTCCTCTTTGTCCAAGAACACTTATCATGATACTGCCGACGATTACCCACGAAAGGAAATGTGGAAAAGTAAAAATGGATTGAAGAATCTTTTTTGAGCGTCCCAAGCGCACTTCATTAAACATAAGCGCCATGATAATGGGAACAGGGAATACAAATATCAGCCTTCCCGCATTAATCCACAGCGTAGTATAAATAGACTTCAAAAATGCCGGGTCGGCGAACACGTTCTCGAAATTGGCCATACCGATCCACGGGCTTCCAAACAAGCCCAATTTCGCCATGTACTTTTTAAACGCCAAAGATAGACCAAATATCGGGATATACGCGAAAATAACATACCATACAACACCGGGCAGGATAAGGAAATACTTACCCCTGTTTTTCAAAATATTTCTCCCTAAATTTGCAAGACGGCTCTTGAAGTCAGGCTTTCCCAAACCATCTGACGACACAGTCATAATATCAACCCTTTCACATTTTATTTTTTGCCCGGGACAGTATACCATCCCGGGCAAAAATTTGTGAATTTCTTATACTGTTAACTCTTTACTTGGATTACTTGTTCAACTCATCAAGCACGGGCTGAATGATACTCATCTGTGATGAAAGCCATGCATTGTAAAGTTCAACCAAGTTTGCCTCGCTTTTGGCTGTTGTAACCAGATTAGCGAATTCTGTTTTGTAATCAATGCCCCTGGCCCTGCGCAGATTATCCGTATTGTGCATCCAGAGTTTCCAATCGACCTTAGTAAAAGTCTCGGGGGTGCAAAGTTCGCTGCGGTTTTTATAAAGGGCTCTTGACTCGTCACGGTATTCTTTACCCACGTTCGGGTTATCGAATGCCAAGTCATCCCATAAGATAACGGAACCAAGCACATGGCCCAAACTTGGATATTTTGCTTCTCCGACAGGGCCTGCCAATAACGTTCCCGGGGGTACAAGGGAAACGATTTCACCATTGGCATCACGATCCCAGTCAACACCTTTCAAGCCCATTTGCGTGCCAGGATACCCATCCTCGCTGGCAGTGAATTCCATGAGGTCCATCCAACGCTCAACTACAGCTTCGTCAGCGTCAGGACTGAAGCATACCGCGCCCCAAAAGTTGATCAGGTCACGTTGATGGTAGTTCCCATCCGTCCCAAGCAGGGTTGCCAGGTTAAACGCGCTGGCATCATTGCCCGTGTAAGCTGTAAAATCTAGCCTGAACCGTTCAACGTCAGCGGTTTGTCCGCCAAGGTAAGAGACTCCGGCTACACCAAGGTTCCGGAATTTCTCCATATCCTTTTCATAGTCCAGCAGGTAGAATTCAGGGTCAAGAAAACCGGTGCTGTACGCTTGATACCATAGCTTGAGACCTTCAAGGGTATCATCAGCCGCTGCGCCCCATGCATATTTACCGTCAGAGCCTTTATAGAATGTATCCCAATGGGTACTGTTGGCTCTCAGGAAAAACGATGCTGAGTTTGTAGTATCCATGGAGATCGGGGCAAGACTAGCACCCACCTTGCCGGGATCCTGTTCTTTGATGAGTTTGGCAATTTCCAGTACCTCCGGTATGGTGTAATTGTTTTTAACCTCTTTGCCTACCGCGGCAATCCAATCCGACCTCATCCATAAAGACCAGTGGTTGGCAAGGGGATCGCCCGGAAGATTGTAGAAAAACCTTGCGCGGGGAATAAAGTATGTACCGCCGTATAGGTCCTCAAGCATTGGCCCAAGGCTGGTTGTTTCATACACCTTTGCGACGTTAGGCCACCTTGACTTCCAGTCGTCGGGAAGACGTCTGATCAGACCTTGCTCGACGAAATTGGCAGCGTCAGCGTGGGTCGTGTCGCCGTAATTAAAAGTAATTACATCGGGCATATCCTGCGCCATGATCCATGTGCTTTGCATGTTGTGCCACTCACCCCAAGGCACATTTTTCCCTTGAAATTCAAAATTGAATTTGTCAAGAATGAATTTACTGTACTCATCGCCAGTGTTGTAGTCATATCCTTCAACAACCTGAGGGCAGGAATAGCTAATGACTACTCTTTCATACTCTTTTTCCTTCGGAGCATCAGTATCAGAGGCGCCTGGTGCAGCTTCCGTACTGGCAGGTGCTGTCGTCGCCTCTTTTGTAGTACTCGTTCCTCCGCCACATGCAGCAAGTCCTAACAAAAGAAAAGCAACAAGAATCAGACATGTAAAACGTTTTACATTTTTCATTTTGTTTCAACCTCCAATTTTTTTTATGTTCAAGCCATCTGGCCAAACACCAAAAAACAATAAACGTAACATTTCATTTTTTCTTATGAGTACCTATTACATTTATGGTTATAGAGTAGTTATGGGGAGAAGTCTTCCTCCATCGGATGATACATCCTGGTAATCAATTAATTCGTTATAATCCGTTGATTAATTCGTTATAGCCGTTGATTAATTCGTTATAGCCGTTGATTAATATCTCGAAGATGTACCTTGTTGAAACAAACATATAATGTTATACAAAAAGTATAACATTTGTTAATGTACTGTGTCAATATAAAAAGCTTCGTGTTCTTTGTAATCCATAATATGTAAATATGCCCTAAGATCCAAAGTTTATGCAGGTTCTAGGGATATTCGATTATCGAGTAATTGTAAAATACTACTGTCGAATGCTGCCAGATGCTGACGAATGCTGATGAATTTGGATCAAGAAAGATGCATCAGATAACAGTCCGGTGTATTTCCTAAATATTAAGAAATGTGTTGATAACTCAATTTTTTCGTGTTAATATGGAAAATAGAATCAGTTTAGAAATCGTGCATATTCATACGCAGGATAAATAAAGATTAACAGAAGTAGTTATGTTCTTTACAGCTTTTATTGAAACGCAGTGTTGTCTTTCAAAATTAAGCAAAGGAGGATGTGGACTATGAAAAAATGGGGTAAATATTTACCGGTAGTTCTTCAGGTTGCTGCTCTTTTATGTCTTGTGCTTTCCGGTATAGCAGGCTTAAAATGGGGCAAATAAAATATTGATAGGTTTTTAAAAGCTACTAAGCATATCGTGCTTAGTAGTTTTTTGATTTTTCTGCAGGTATAAGATTAATTTAAAGGATTATGCAAATAGATGTAGAATTATACAATATACTATACTGAGGATAAAAAAATGAAAAATACAATGACCGACAGGTTTGCAAAAGTATATATTTACGTAATAGGCTTTAGTATCATTCCTTTATTTTATGTCAATTTACCTTTCGCAGTAACCGTTAATATTATTGAGTTGCTTTTCTGGATAGTGCTGGAGGTCGTTTCCGACCTGAAACCATTCCGGTTAATGCCAAAAATTAATATGGATATAACATTATCCTTTGCTGTTCAATTATCCGCATTTATTATTCTGGGAACAGGACCGGCTGTCTGTGTTGTAATAATTGGTACACTCCTGGCGGAAATAATCACAAAAAAGGAATGGCGAAAAGCCTTGTTTAATGCCGGTCAATTCGGGCTTACCTTGCATGTCGCAGGTTCCTTATTCCATTGGCTAAAACAATCTCCAGCCAATATTACATTGGATGTAATAGCTGATTTGCCTGCCCTCCTTGTGTCCATTGGCGTCTATTATGTTTTTAATACATTCTTTATTTCATTGGTTATTTCATTAACATCGGAAGAACACTTCTTTGATGTTTTCTTTGGCAATTTCAAAGTGGTCATAAGCCATTTTTACAGTTTGGCCCCCATCAGTATTGCCGTAGTATTATTATATAACAGTGACCGACCCTATATCATATTAATTATGGCTCCTCCGCTTATTTTGGCGGATCAGGCACTCCGTAGATATTGTGCCCTGCAGAGCGAAGCTCAGGAAACCCTGAGGGTTCTTGCAAAAACCTTAGATGAAAGAGACACCTATACCTTCGCTCATTCTTCCCATGTAGCACTATACGCAGCAAAAATAGCAGAGAAATTGGGCCTGAATGGAGAAAAAGTAGGTGAAATCGAAATAGCAGGGTATGTACATGATCTTGGTAAGGTGGGAATTGAAGATCGTATTTTATACAAGGCTGGTGAGCTTACCAATGAAGAATACGAAATCATTAAGAAGCATCCCGTGACCGGTCATATGCTAATAAAGAATTTAAAGCCCTACAAGAAATGTGCCGAGTACGTATTACACCACCATGAGCGTTTAGATGGAAACGGCTACCCGAATGGAATATCGGGTAATAATATCCCCCTGGGTGCCAGAATCCTGTGTGTTGCCGACAGCTATGATGCGATGACTACCGACCGTCCCTACAGACGCGCATTGTCAATGGAAGCAGCAGTGCAAGAAATGAAGAAGTGTTCGGGAACCCAATTTGATCCGGAAGTTGTGGAAAGTTTTATTACTGTTCTCAAGAAAGAATATGGCTACACGGAGGATTAACCTTTATGTTTATTCTATATGCCGTCATTCTTGGAATTCTTATTGGTTACATCACCAAGGGTAATCTGAAAAATATCATACAGAGGCCGTTATTCTGGACAGGCTTTGTATTTGCTGCATTCGCCATACAGCTTGTAATTTTTTCAAATATTCCATTTGTCTCAACATTGCCCAAAGCTATTATTATCGTGCTTCATTACGTATCCTATATATGCTTGCTGATCTTCGTCGTTCGGAATTATAAAAACCTTGGTATATGCGTTATCGGCATTGGAATCTTTCTGAATGCACTGGTTATTTTCCTCAACGGCGGACATATGCCAACAATTGTAGAAAATCTACTGAATACGTCCATTGGACAATCTATAGATTTGGTTGGGCAGGGGGATGCCGTATACAATTCTGCAAAAATGACAAGTGATACCCTACTCCCTTTTTTAGGTGATATTTTTTATATGCCGTCCTGGATTCCTTTGTCCAACGTCTTCAGTATTGGCGATATCATCATCGCTGTAGGAATCTGCCTTTACATTGCAATCCATATGCACCCGGTAAGAAAAATGTAAGGGTACACCTCAACAGGTATTCCCATTGGTTGAGGAATGTCCCCTTTCACTATGTCTTGCTCTTTTCACCCGTAAGATAATAAATGGCAATTTGGGTTCTGTGTTCAAGCCCCGTTTTGTCCAATATTGCAGAAATATAGTTTTTTATCGTCCCCTCCGAAATAAAGAGAGTTGCAGAAATTTCTTTGTTGGAAAGCCCCTTTGCTATCAGCGTAACGATTTCAAGCTCTCTCCCTGTGAAAATATCCTCCGGAATATTGCTTTTTTTGCCTGCAGATAATTCATTCTTAATGATGTCCATTGCAGCATCCTGCATTACAGTGCCCCCTTCATGTACAACCTGGATTGCATCCATGATTGCAGAAGGTGAGCTGCCCTTTAGCAAATACCCCTTTGCTCCATTTTTAACTGCATTGAGAATGAAGCTGTCGTCATCAAAAGTAGTCAGTATCAATGGTTTTGCGGCTGTTTTTAAAGATATTTCTTTTGCGGCCTGGAGACCGTCCAACACCGGCATCCTGACGTCCAGCAGTGCAACATCCACCTGCATCCTGCTGCAATAATCCACAGCCCGGAGCCCATTTTCAACACATTCCACTACATCAAACCGGTCATCCGTCTGAAGAATGATTTTAAGTCCTTCTCTAATTAGTGCATCATCATCGGCTATCAACACTCTTATCGGCATTTCTCACCTCACTGACAGGCAGCAGCATGATGACGGAGAATCCGCTGGAGCCGTCCACAATCAATTTGCCGCCGGCATTTTCCGTTCTCTCCGTCATGCCCGTCAGCCCCATTCCCTTTATAATGGAAGATGCGCCCACTCCATTATCACGCACCTCCGCTTTAACTATTTTATTCATTACATTCAGCTTCACTGACAAATTGGTTGCACGCGAGTATTTAAGCGCATTGGTAAGCGCCTCTTTTGTATTATCCATAATAATACTCCATTGCTGATGCGTAATGACATCCAGACTACCATCATGTGAAAGGGATGTCTGAATGGAATGATCGAATGAGCATTTCTCCAGAATCAGCTTCAGTCTGTTCAGTCCCAGCTGCTCCGACGGAGGTTTGATACTCCTGAGGGTAGAACGGATACTTTCCATACCTTCCTTCAGGTTATTTGTTACATTTCCGATCATGTCGGCCGCCTTTTTTCCATCCTTATCGATAATCAACCCTGCTGCTTCCAGTTGTATAATGCTTCCTGCAATCGTATGGCCTACCTTGTCATGCAGCTTCTGGGCCATACTGTTCCTTTCCTCAAGCTGTGAAAGATACCGCACCTGTCCTTCATATTCGCTCCCAGCCCGGACTCTGCTGCTGAGCTGGTCGTTTCTGTCTCTCAACCGTTCATTTGCCTGTTTTTGTGCCGTCAATGAAACAAGCAGTTTTTCAGCAAGTAAGAAGATGAAGATACAGAAAAAGCTGATGAGGATATATTCAGGCAAAATGTCTTTTTTGCACATGAATGCCGGTATCGCAGTGACAGTAATCCGTATTATGAAGTCTTCGGCATAATAGGAGACAAGCTCCAGAATATCAATAACCAGGAGCAAAATAAACAATTGGTTCACTGTAAAAGAGGAAATGATCAGTATAACCACCGAACTGACCAAAAAGCCCCTGGAAATAAGTTTTGTCCTGAATATGCGGCTCAGCATACTGACACTGATATAAGAGAGCACCATTAACAGCACAAGTGGTATATTCTCCATTGTTCCAGTGATATAACGTATCATGCAGTACAGCAGTATACCCAGCCTGGTACCGATAATCCACTTATCCATAGACCCTCACAAAACTCCTCCAACAATTACTTCAGGTTCTCCGGGTTAAGACACTTGAGTTCCTCCAAAACAAAAATCCCATCCTTCCGAATCAGCACATCATCAAACCAGATCTCACCACCGCCGTACTCCGGTCTTTGAATGTATACCAGATCCCAATGAACCGCAGACTTGTTGCCATTGTCGCATTCATCATAACATCCGCCGGGGGTGAAGTGTATACTGCCTCTGATTTTCTCATCAAAGAGCGTATCCTTCATTGGCTTTTCAATATACGGATTGACCCCCAGTGAAAATTCCCCAATATACCTGGCACCTTCATCTGTATCGAAAATTTTGTTAATTCTTTCAGTATCGTTGGCCGTGGCCTTTATTATTTTTCCATCCTTAAACTCCAACGTAATATTCTCATAAGTAAAGCCTTCATGTTTTGCCGGTGTGTTATAGCTGAGGATTCCATTCACCGAATTCCTGATCGGTGCAGAATATACTTCACCATCCGGTATGTTCCTATCTCCGTCGCACTTAATAGCCGGCATTCCCTTGATAGAGAAAGATATGTCTGTATTCTTCCCGGTTATCCTGACGCGATCCGTTCTCTCCATGACCTTCACAAGGCTGTCCATCGCCTTGGACATCTTGGAGTAATCCAGATTACAGACGTTGAAATAGAATTCTTCAAAAGCTTCGGTAGACATCTCCGCCATCTGCGCCATTGCACTGTTGGGATATCTAAGGACCACCCACTTGGTATGCTCCACCCGCTGCTCCATATGAACCGGCATTGCAAAAAGCTTGTTGTACAGCTTCATTTTCTCCTCAGGAACATCACCCAGCTCATTGGAATTGTCACCTGCCCTGATCCCGATGTAAGCATCCATTGCCTTCATCCTTGCCAGTTCAAATTCCGCCATCAGTTTAATCTGTTCCTCGCTGCACCCGTTGAGCAGCACACGGGTAACTTCATCATTTTTTATCGTAACAAAGGGCAGCCCTCCTGCCTGATGAACTTCCTTCACAAGTGCTTTCGTAAGCGGCAGCTCAAATCCTTTCACCTCGATGAGCACCCTTTCTCCGGGCTTCACCTTGCACGAATAATTCACGAGATTTTTTGCTAATGTGTCTATCCTTGGATCTGTCATATTAATTCCTCCAGTTCATCTAAAATTGATTCAAATACCTTCATGGCATCCTCTACCGGTTCCGGCTCCGACAGATCGACGCCGGCCTTCTTCAGCAGCTCCAACGGATAATCGGAACCACCGCTCTTCAGGAACTCCGTATAGCGTTCCACCGCAGGCGCCCCCTCATTTAATATCTGCCGGGAAAGTGAAGCTGCAGCAGAAATACCGGTAGCATATTTATACACATAGAAGCTGGAATAAAAATGAGGTATTCGTGCCCATTCCATATCGATTTCGGAGTCAATCATCACTTCCGGTCCGAAATACTTCTCATTCAGCTCCCGATAGATTCTGCAGAATTCCTGGGAGGTCAGCGCTTCGCCGGCCTCCATCCTGCTGTGGATGCTCTTTTCAAACTCAGCAAACATGGTCTGCCTGAACAGTGTACCGCGAAACTCTTCCAGATAGTGGTTCAGCAGATAAGCCTTCTCTTTCTTGTCACTGGTATTGGATAGCATATAATGAATCAGTAATGATTCATTCACCGTGGAAGCTACCTCTGCTACGAATATTTTATATTCCGAATAAATGTAGGGCTGGGTCTTATTTGTATAATAGGAGTGCATTGCGTGCCCCATTTCATGTGCCAGGGTGAATGCATCATTGATCGTACCCTGGTAATTCAGCAAAACATAGGGGTGCGTCAGATGTGTTCCCCAGGAATAGGCTCCGCTGGTTTTCCCCTGATTCTCATATACATCAATCCATCCCGATTGAAAGGCTGTCTCCAGATCCTTCAGATATTGTGCTCCCATAGGGGCAAGGCCTTTCGTCACCAGCTTCAGAGCTTCTTCATAGGAAATCTGCTTTGGAGGTTCCTCCACAATGGGTACATACAAATCGTACATATGAAGCTCATCCAGCTTCAGCGCTCTTTTTCGCAGCCTCAGATACCGGTGCAGCAGCGGCAGGTTTTTATTCACTGTACTGATCAGATTATCATATACGGTTGCCGGCACATTATCGCTGTCCAGTGAAGCACTCAGGCATGAATCATACTTGCGGACGGATGCATAAAACCGGTTCGTTTTAATATTGCTGTTAAGGGATGACGCCAGCGTATTTTTTACTGCGGTATAAGAACTGTAAAGAGCCCGGAATGCATCCTCCCTTACCCTTCTGTCCCGAGACTCCAGGAACTTGATATAACGGCCTTTGGTCAACTCAACCTCTTCCTCGTCTTCGTCCTTAATAAAAGGAAAGCGAATATCTGCATTGTTGAACATGGTGAAAATATCGGATGGCGCCTGCCCCATTTCAGCAGACAGAGCTAACAGCTCTTCTTCCTTCTCAGACAGAATGTGAGGCTTTTGTCTAAGCAATTCATTGATGTAATGCTTATATAAAGAAAGTCCTTCCACTTCATCAATACTCTTTATTAATATGGACTCATCGATTGACAGGATCTCCGGAACAATAAACGACACAGATGCGTACACCTCGGTGCTCAATGCCATCGCACGGTCTGTCAGTGCCTGATATTTCGGCTCTGCGTTATTTTCATCCCGCTTCATTCTGGCGTACACAAAGAGCTTGTCGTTGAGTGACAGCATATCATCACTAAGCTTCAGGCATTTGAGCAGTATCTGCATATCCCCTGCAATTTTACCCTTGTATGCTATCATTTCGCTCGATAACCGCTTTACCTGCATAAAATCATCTTCCCATTGCGTATCGCTTGCATAAATCTCTTCGAGCTTCCACTTATATTTCGCTTCGATTTCCTCTCTTGCGGGCAGTGAGTTCTTTTTATTTTCAGCCATATAGCACCTCTCCAACTCCCTTTCGGGAAATAATAACCTTTACATATTATACCCGAGCGAAGTTGTTTTTACCAGAATTTATGTCCCGGAGTTGATGAAATACTTTTCAGAACGCGGCATAATGGGTATATTAAGGGTATATCCAAATGGTACTAATCTACGTAGGGAGGGTTCCTCAATGAAACGTATTTTTGAGTATATAAAGCAAATGCTATCCGACATCAAAATCACATTCTCCCGTTTTGCACTTGTACCACTACTGCTTGCGTCATTAACGGTTATGGTTTCTCTATTGATGGAAAATGTGTTTTCCGGCGACACTCGGAAAATTGTTGAGAGACTGATATTTTCAGCTATAGCAGGTGTATTTTTCGGAATTGCTTTGGAGTTCCTATGTGAGCGGTTCACTAAGCTAAAAGCTTACCGGATATATCTTCAAGGCATCACACTGCTTTTTTCTGTATTGTACTATTTCCTGATGACTTCAGGTAACGAAATCGATATTGTGACAACGATACGGCTCATCGTTATATGCTTTGCGCTATTTGCCTTTTATCTTTGTATCCCATCCTTTAAGAACAGCAGCGTGTTCTCAAACAACGCATTGGCACACTTTAAAGCCTTCTTCGTCTCTATGTTATACAGCCTCGTGCTGATGCTGGGTGTTCTCGCTATCTACTTTGCCGTCGATTTATTGCTAATCAAGCTGGATTCCCAGATCCCGGGACACATTGCAAACGTAATGGGCACCTTCTTCTTCCCACTGTATTATCTGGCATTACTCCCCGATTTCAATTCCAGTGATGAAAGGATGCTTGAAAAATGTAAAAGCCTGTCCCTTTACCCCAGGTTTCTGGAGATCCTGGTCTCTTACATTGCAATGCCGCTGGTCACAGTGTTTACCGGGGTACTGGCCATCTATATGGTCAAAATCCTCGTGACTTTCAAATGGCCGGTCGGACAGTTGGGCCCCATGCTTTTGGCGTATTCGGCAGTTGGCTTATTCTTATATGTCTTGTGCGGAAGGCTTGAAAACCGCTTTTCATTGTTCTACCGCAAATACTTCCCATGGGCGCTGATACCGTTGGTATGCCTGCAGCTCTACTCTGTATTTATCCGGCTCAATGCCTACGGAATTACGGAGTCCCGGTATTACCTGGTGTTTTTCGGCATTTACTCCATTGTATGCGCAATAGTGCTGATTCTGATGAAGGGATCAAAGCCGGGAATGATTGCAATACTTGCCGCTATCTTTGCCATTATCTCCATACTACCTCCCATCGACGCTTTCACAATGTCGCGCGCCAGTCAGAGAAACAGGGTTGAAACGATTCTGGTGCGAAACGGTATGCTTTCATCCGGTCAAATCAAACCCAGTTCGAATCTGCCGGCAGATGACAAGATTGAACTGACAAATATCATGAACTACTTATTCCGTATGGGGCATACATCGAAAATTGAATGGCTCCCGGCCGACTATAACCAATATCAGGATTTTCAGAAGGTATTCGGCTTTAGTGAAATCTATGAAAATGCATATCCCGATGTTCCGGAAGTCGAATATTATAACGGCATCATCGACCAAAAAATACCGATGGATATTGCCGGTTATGAAGTCGGTTTGAAAGCCGGATTCTACCAATATACAGACTATACTCCTGATGAAGCCGTTTTTGAGCTGGAAGAGAAAGCATACAGATTAAACATCACCTATCTGGATAATCATGATGTTGAATTTTCAATTGAGAGTTCCACAGGTGAAAAGCTGGTTCAGCTGACATTGTCCGCACAGCTTGAAAAACTGGCTGCGGAGCAAAAGCTCAATAAGGGTTCGCTGATTCCACCGTCCGATTTGACAATCGATGCCATTGGAGGTGATCTGAAGCTGCGTGTAATACTTCAGACCATTGGATTCCATAAAGATAGCAAAAACGCCATTAATAATATCGACGGCGAAGCATTGGTTCTGGTCGGAGTCCGCTAGACTCCGGCCAGCAGCTTTATCTGTGTCTTTAAAAGACGCTGACCTCTACAGGCTTTATTTGTTCAGCGCCCTGTAAAGGAATACGGCAGCCTGAGCTCTGGTGGCCGTGTACTTTGGACCAAGTGCATTGCCTGACATACCTTCCATAATACCTTCTCCCACCAGCGCCGCAATACTTGCCATAGCATGGGGCGATATGGTGTTTTTGTCGCTGAATTTCTCCAGCACAGAATTATCATGTCCCGCATATTCCTTCCCGGATGCCTGAAGTGCTTTGAAAAGTATAACAGCAATTTCTTCACGTGTAATAGCGTTTTCCGGATAAAATTTGCGATTGCTGTCGCCTGAAATAATGCCAAAGTTTTCAGCAACCATGATTTCATGATAGTACCACTTGTTGGACTTGACGTCTGCAAGGCTTCCTACAGGCACTGTGTTGATCTTAAACGCCCTTATGACCATGGCAGTAAACTCAGCCTTGGATATTTGGTTATTGGGTTTGAACAGGCTTCCTTCGACGCCTTTTACAATGCCCATTCCGGCAAGGTTTTCTATAGGGTCCTTCGCCCAGGAGGCCACGCTTTTCAGATCGCTGAAGGTGACCTTGATGTTGGTTTTTACCTCGGCCTGACTGCTCTCCGATGAACCGGTGGCATTGTATGAAACAATTTTATAATAGTATGTCATCCCTGCCACCAGACTTCCATCCGTAAAAGAAGTAATATCCTTTCCGACCTCTGCCAGAGGCGTGAAGTGATACCCGTTTGAAGGCTTCCTCATGATTCTGAAGCCGGCTTCACTGTCGGAATTGTCCTTCCATGTGAGTTTGATCTGGGAAGCGGACAGGGATGTCGCCGTCACCTCGGAAGGCGCCGCCGGAATCGCAGTCGACACGAGAATATCTCCGCTTAGAGAGTCTGCATTTCCGGTTGAACTGTATGCGCGTAATCTGAAGTAATATTTTGTAAAGGAATTCAGGTTGGATACGGTATAAGCCGTCGTGTTCGGAGTTACCCAGGCATAGGTATTCCATTCGCCGTCCTGCCCGATTTTCCATTCAATCTTGAAGCCGCTTTCGTTATCGGAGGTATCCGTCCACCTAAGCAGTACCTGAGAACTGGAAATATAGGTATAATACAGGTTTGAGGGGGGATTGATCAATCCGGCTCCAATGGATGCCGTATTGGAGTACGGTGAATAAAGGCTGCCTGTCGCAACATATGCCCTTACCATGTAATAATACTGTACACCGGTATGAATGGAGGTATCCGTATAGGTTGTCACATTCTTGTCCACGGTCGCATAAAGCGTATAGGTTCCGGTTCCGTATACATACCGCCATATTTCAAAGCCTGTTTCATCTGTGGAATTATCGGTCCACTTCAGTTCAATAGCTGAATTAGTGCTTACCGATACACTCAGGCCGGAGGGCGCTTCGAGGAAAAGATTCTGCACAGTGATTTCATTGGAATAAACCGATTCATTAATCGAGGTTCTTGCCTTAATTCTGTAGGTATAGGAGGCACTTGGGACTAATCCGGTATTATCATACCAGCCGGTAGTAGACGGGCTCACCGTGGTTAATGCACTGAATGCTCCATTGGACATTTTACGTTCTATTACAACATCGGCGATGCCGGTATTTCCTGACCAGGTTAGGTAAATGGTGTTGCCGGACGCCGCTCTGCCGGTCAGTGTAAGGTTTCCTAAAAGAGTATAGGCCCCTTTACCGATGTTATCGTTGGGGAAAGAAATTCCTAGAGCTCCTGTACCCAAGGATTTACGAATCCTGTAAAAATACCTTGTGTTGGGTGATAATCCGGTATCACTATATCGTAACGTTCCTAATGCTGTGGTGTATATCACTGACCATGTCCCGTCCGTACCTGTTTTTCTTTCAATGATCGTATTATAGCTTTCCGTGCCTGCGTAACTCCATACCAGATCGATTCTTGAGGCAGATACGGCAGTCACCGTCAGGGTCGCCGGCGCCACAGAATCCCAGGCATTGATGGTCACTTCATTGGAATAAGCCGAATCTCCCAGTGCGTTATGCGCCCGCACTCTATAGATATAGGAATTTCCTGCAGAGACCGTATTGTCTGTATAAGTCGTTATATTCGAAGAAACTGTTCCAATTTGTGTGAAGACGCCCGGATTCGTCATTCGTTCAATCCGGAACTCACTCTCGTTGTCGGAACGGTCTGTCCAATTCAGCGTAACAGCTGAGGAGGATACTACATGGGCCTGCAGTGTGGAAGGAGCAACAGGAAGAGTCAGTGAAATACTGGCCTCAGCTGCAGAAGAGATGCTGTCAGCGGATTCATAGGAACGTACCTGATAGGTGTACACTGTCCCGGCTGTTACTGTGATTGAATTATCCGTATAAAGGGCAGATGAGCTTGGAAGCATGGCAATCTGAGAAAATGCGCCGTCGCCCACTTTTCGCAGCACCTGTATATTTGCCTTGTTTCCGGCTCCGTTTGTCCAAGACAGAGCGATATGCTTGGTATTTGTCACTGCAAGGGATAGATTTGCGGGTGCCGGTAAGCCGCTGGTGCTCTCTGTTATGTTGCTGAAGCCTGTATAAGCGCTGTCACTTTTGGCAGCCAGCCTGTATCGGTAATCACCACCTGATGGCGGTATGACTGTGATATTCTGTCCTGCCAGCGTACTATTGATATTCACCCAACTGCTCCATGTGCCTGAAGCCACATTCCAGCTGGAACTTTGTAGCTGAAATTGGTTTATGTGAGGATATGGGATCATATCATAGCTCATTTGTGGATATGTAAACCATGATATGGTTGCCGCACCACCGGAGGCGCTGACAGTAATATACGGAGCATCGATAGGCGTTACACTGACTGACTCCGAAGGACTGGCCACCGAACTGCTATCTAGCGACTCCAGAGAAAAACGCTGCGTCGCCCTGCTTCTTATAGTAATTCCGGCGCCGGAGACTGTTCCTGTATTCCAGACATCAACAATACTGCCGCTTTCATCAGAATGGGTAATACGGGTGTCTGTGGCATGAAAAGAGCTGTTCCAGGTAAGTGCTGCGGATCTGGAATTTACATCATAAACCGCCTTCAGATTATGCGGAGGTATCATGGCAGATGTGGTCACGAACACATTTAGTGAGTCCAACTCAGTGGCGAGCGTACCATCTGAAATTGTAAATGCCTTTATTGTATATTTGTAGTCCATATCTGCCTTTAAACCTGCATCTGTATAGCTCAAAGGGTTAAACACCTGATCTACAGTAATGCTTGCCACGGTAGTTGCAGAGCCCGGATTCCCCGCTTCCTCCCGTTGCAGCACATATGCCTGTGCCCCTGCAACAGATGACCAATCCAGCTTCACCTTGGAATCGGTGTCTGGCGGCACTGTAAATGCTGTAAAGTACCTTGGTGAATAAACCGCATGAACCCCCTGCGCCGCGAGAATAAAGACAACTATCGTAAAGAACAGAAAAGTTAATAATTTTTTAAAATGAACGTTGCTAATTTGAACGTTCTTAAACTGAACGTTTTTAAATTGAACATTATCAACTGCATTAGTTTTCATGACAACCCCCTGATAAGCATATTCCAATATTACTATCGGCATATACCCCCGACAAATTAACATGCAGCAGTAAGATATTGCGGCAAATTTCGAGGCCGGACCGTATTTGAAGCGAACTAATTATTTTTTGAAGACATAATCGGCATATGATTGGAAAGCATGTTTTAACTGTGTTCGAGAACTTACCGGTCACTTGGTGAAACACTGCCGGACAATTGCTGGAGGTTTGGCGAGCACTGTGGAGCATTTGCAGGGGCCTTGGCGAGCACTGTGGGACAGTTGCAGGAGGTTTGGCGAACGCTGTGGGACAGTTGCAGGGGCCTTGAAGCCGCCGTGTTTCAACATTCACGGGGGGTTGACATGTGGGTGGTAAGATGATTTTACAGTCATACGGTAAGGAGATTTTTCTCTGTCCGGTAAGCAGTTTTTTCTTACCATGGTAAGCACTTTTTTCATAAAACGGTAAGCAGAATTTTCTGCAAGCGGTA
>JAEZLF010000037.1 GCA_023435925.1 Bacillota bacterium | reverse complement strand
ATATTCAGTATTTTTTTGAAAAAAGCTGTTCAGTTATAACCGAACATTTCTAGCATAGCATTTTTTTTCATAACAAACAATAGTATCACTTCAATTCTACTTAATTATCTGATGAGGTTTAGTCTTTAGTTTTGCGAACTTTATTCGCATTTCCATTTATGTATAATTTATGGTTTTCTACGTCCTTTTTAAAATACTGATACCATGCAGTTTTAGCTGCATGGTATCTTTTTATACTAATAATTTTGAGAAGTCAGGTAATAAAAGATGCCATAAATAAGGCTAGATCACAAGTAGTGGTCAGAGTGAACACAAGACAAGTAAACAAGATCGCCGGAATCAGGTCGATTGTGGGTCGATTACCCAAAAATGCTGATACCATGCAGTTTTAGCTGCATGGTACCTTTTAATGTCAAAAATTTTGGTGGACCCGAAGAGGATCGAACTCTCGACCTCCGCATTGCGAACGCGGCGCTCTCCCAGCTGAGCTACGGGCCCGTATTTCATTAGCATGCTCCAATAAAACTTTGCTCTTATAGAACACTAACTCTATTTTTTTATTATAGCACTGCTCTGTTTCAATATCCAGTGCCACTCGAATTTTTTATTTAATTTATCCAAATCACCTTAAGGATTATTACTCTTTGAGGATGCTTATAATTTTTCGATTATCGTCCTTTGATAAATCCACTACCTTTGATTCGATAATAACAATTGGCCTTGTGATGTCATGCATTGGTATATGAACGACTGTACCAATTTCACTTGAACTCAACAATACTTTTGAGCCGATATAATGAAATATCAGATTGTTGATAAAAGCATTCATGATGTTTATGTCATATGTGGTTAATCCTTCTTTCATCAGAATGTCAAGTGCTATAAAGGGAGTGTATTTGTTCCTGTATACTCGTTCTGATGTCAATGCGTCATAGGTATCTGCAATGGAAATAATTTTAGTATTTATATTCAGCTGTTTGCTGCTGTATCGATACGGATAGCCGGAACCATCCTCTCTTTCATGATGCAGCAATACTCCAAGCTTTATGTCGGAATCCATAGAGATAATATCTTTAACGATATTATACCCACATATCGTGTGCATTCGGATCCGTTCCAGCTCTTTCTCACATAAACTCTCCTTTTTATTCAGCAGCTCAATAGGAATTTTTGTTTTACCGATATCATGAAGCAACCCGGCTTTGATAATATTTTTAGTTTTTATTTCGCTCAGGTTCAGCCATTTACAGATCAGTGCACAATAAAATGAAACATTCAGACTGTGCTCAAACGTATAACTGTCATGATTTTTAATTTTGCAGAGGAATTGTACAAGATATTTGCAATCTGTAATCTCGCTATATATAGAATTACTAATTTTATCAAGGTCATTTAAATCAGGTTGATCGTTATTACATATATTGTCGATTAATTTTTCAAGGGTTTTTGTATTATCCTTATAGCTTTCAAAGAATTTTTCCATTTGAGGATCGCTATGACCGAATTGCATCTCCTGTGATGTCCTGATTACCCAAAAATCATCAATGCTCATACTCAACAGTCTTTTTTGAATTGGTTCGTTAATAATAGTATTTTCAGCAACAATGAGTGTACCATATTGATTGAACATATCGGCAGCAATCTGGTCCCCAATTTTACAAGCATACGGTGATACTTTGATTTTTATCATACAAACACCTATAACATATTTCCCACAATCTCCCCTGTATCTAAAAGTCACACTAATGTAAATAAAAAATCATGACACCACGAGTATGCCATGATTATGAAATCAATCATATGAAATATATGACGTTAATGGCAACCCGGCTATCATAGTCTTATCACTTTAGATCCGTGGTTTTGTGTCCCTGTCTTTCAACAGGTTTACCTTTATCATATTTATAATGAAGTTATACGCTAAAGTCTATAGTCCTAGTATATAGGTATTTAGAACTATTCTCTTACATAAGATTACATTAAACATCAAATATTGTCAACACGCTATTAACTTAATTTCACATTTTTTTATATTAAAACCATTACGACATTTTCGTCCACCTCATAAACGTTATGCACGTTTCATCTATAAAATATCACTATTGTTGCCAAGAATAACTTGAACGAAGTGGAAACAAAAATTGTGCTGTGAATCTTTCCTGATTTGGGCAAACAGCAACGTAGATACAGAATTTGTAGTGCAAAAATGCATGATATTTAGTTGCTGTTCTTTTTGCGATAAAAATCAATAATCATGATGTCAATCTCCTGGCTTAAGCGCAAAGCTTCCGGAGATTGTACAGGCATGTCCAATAAAAGGATGTCTAATTTTTCTCTAAGTATTTCTAAATCATTTTTCATATGTTTTGACCCCTCAATACAACTTAAATAATACTACATTATCTATTATATGATTTCAATATATTTCCCAAAACAATGTTTTTTGACATTTTGTGCCATTGAATGCTATATAAAGCACGTACTCTACTATCAGCTGCTATTGTTAACCCGAAATAAATATTTGGTTGACAATGGAACGGATATGTTTTATTCTATCCATAGATATCGTTATTTGAGTGAAGGAGAATTTCGCAATGAAGCTTACAACCAAGGACTTAGTACTGACTTCCCTGTTTACCGCACTTATGATCGCAGGCGCCTTTATCAGGATACCTTTCCCATTGCTTCCTGTAACACTACAGGCTATGATAGCTGCCATAACCGGATTGACTATCGGTCCACGGCTTGGAGCACTTTCCGTGATTATCTATACCATTCTGGGCCTGACCGGTATTCCAGTATTCGCTCAAGGAGGCGGAATAACTTACATATTTAACCCCAGCTTTGGCTTTATATTGGGATTCATTGCAGGTGCATATGTCATAGGGAAACTGTCACAACGATCTGGCGGATCCTCAATGGCGGGCAACATAAAAGCCGCTTTAACAGGACTGTTTGTCATATATATCATAGGCATGATATATATGCTGATCATTATTCGGTTTTATACAGGAAATACTCAAGTCGGTTTATGGTACATTTTTACATCCAATATTCCTTACATCATAAAAGATGTGATTCTTTTTACAGTAGCGTCCATAGTTGCAAAATCCGTTAAGCCATTACTCACAAAAAGATACTCCTAATAGATTTTTGTTGACATATCGTCATAATTGAAAAGGATACAGCCTTCATCCATATTTCTGTCCTGAATATACCGAAAAACATCCTGAACTTCCTTGGAAGTGAAGGTCTCATTACAAGTATTGCAATAATAGACTGGGGCATTGGTTACCGTTATGACCTTGCCCTTTATCCTTTTTGTTGCATTGATAATTTGAATTACTGTCTTCTTTCCACAGAACAAGCAGTTAACAATTTTCATTCGCGTATTCTCCTAGTCATTCTCTATTTTATAACAATCTTATCTTCCTCTATTTGTGTATTCAGCCCAAGCTCACTATTCAATCTGATTTGCCTCTCCAGCAGCCTGGCTGCCTTTTCACCTGTCTGAATTTCCACATAAGACTTCTCTATTACTCTTACCGGTATTGCAGCAAATTCTGACAACTCGGAACCTTTATATTTCAAATCAACAATAAAACCTTCCATATTCTCCGGGTCGTTCTGATCGAAAATAAAGTTTCCCATACTGTAAAGGATAGGTTTCCCCTTATATATCTCCATTCCTTGAAACTGATGGGGGTGGTGGCCAAGTATCAGATCCACTCCGTCGTCGATGAGTTTATGTGCAAATTCCACCTGATCGGCACTAACCTTAAAGCTATCCTCAACGCCCCAATGTAACGAGACTGCCAGAATATCCACCTGGTCACGCAGTTTCAATACATCCTCCCTGACGGTTTCGTATTTTCTCGGTACCAGTCCTGATTTATCAGTGCCTGCAGCAAATGAAAGATAAGGATCCCCGGCAAATACAAGTTCTGCCATATCTGTATATGCTAAAAGGCCAACCTTCAAACCATTTTTTTCAATGATGGCCGGTTTTCTGGCCTCATCAATATTTTTACCTCCGCCGGCATGGGCAATATGGTTCTCATCTAATATTGCCATTGTGTCAAAGAGTCCTTTATCATAATAGTCCAACATATGATTATTGGAGAGGCTGATCAGATTAAACCCTGCACTGGTTAACGCACTCACCGTTTCCGGCTTAGCCTTGAGGACAATTTTCCTGTTACTGTCCAGGCTGTGCGAACTTGCAGTGATCGGTGACTCCAGATTCGCAAAAACAATGTCTCCCTGTCTTAAAACAGGTGCAACCTTTTCAAATGCTTTTTCGTAGCTTCCGAGCTTCTGCAGCCTGAATCCTACACCTCTGCCGAGCATAATATCTCCGACCGCCATAAATCGCAGCTCCGGCTCGCTGACAGTACCTTCATCCGTCGCAGTCTGATCCTTGGTTGACGGATCATCCTTATCAGATGCGTCCCCCTCGTTTCCTTCCCTCTCAATGGTTGTTTCTTCCTGCACATTTTGATCCGGAAGGTTCGGCTCTTGTGTCAGATCCGACAAATTGGATTGTTCCATTTCTGCAGCCGCATCAACAGCAGCTTTCTCAGAGTTGGAAATCTGATTACTCACAACCACATAAGCTCCTGCCAGAAGAAAAACGAATACTGCAATGAATATTATCACTTTTGATGGTTTCATTCTATTTCTCCATGGGTACTTTTTTATATAACACCGTCTCTTAAATACCAATTACATCATACCATTTTTCTCTTCCAAATTAAAGGCTGTATTGAGTTTTCATTCTCAATACAGCCTTCTACTGATGTCTGCTATTGACATATTATCAGCAATTACATATCTTAATAGTTTTCCGCTAATAATTCAAAGTAGCTTTGAGGATGCAGACAAGTCGGGCAAATCTCGGGAGCAGAAGCACCTGTATGCACATATCCGCAATTCCTGCAGATCCATTTTGTAGGCTCATCCTTTTTGAATACCTTGCCATTCTTCACATTCTCATAAAGCTTGAGATATCTCTCTTCATGATGCTGTTCAACCTTGG
>JAEZLF010000256.1 GCA_023435925.1 Bacillota bacterium | reverse complement strand
GCAAACGATTATCCCTTTCTCCGCTTTGACGGAGAATACCGCTCGGCGGCCTGTCCGTCAAGGGTAAATTGAACGGCTGCGCCGCCCTTGACCGCCACGCCGCCCAGCGGTACAATGCAGTCAAGCGTAGCAAGGGAAACCCCTCCCCAGATGGGGATTCCTAACATTGGGTTTGGTACAATCACGGGGGGCAGGTCACAAGTAAGGGTGAGGCAGGACGGGAAGCTGCGGTTTGTTATCAGAGACAAATCAATTATTGAAATCCTAAATGACTAGATTTAAGTGCACAATAGTTATAGACACACTCATCTTTGGTTCATTGTTGTTCTTCAGAAAGGCAGTTACGGCTATTGGGGCTCTTACATATATCATTACGCCCGATAGGTTTCTGATCAAATTTTACTGACATTCCTGTGATTTATTTCGAACAGCTTCGATATCCTATATGGGTGAAAACTCATTGCATCAACTATTCCAGGGAGGTGCCAAATATGCCGCGTGGTGTATTCGTAAAATGTCCAAAATCCATTAGCGAATTACTGTTTCAGCAGAAGTTACTCGAAAATAATGGTGCAACATTTACAGAGTATAGTGTCATGAATGAGATTCTGCTTGATCGCAATGATGTACTGTTGCTCGAAAAAAACATTATGAAAATTTGCTTACTGCCATTTCTTCCTTTGCTTGGTGACTACGGTGAAATCTGTTGCCACAGAGTAATGAACGATATTAATGGAGGAAACCTAATTGTCTTTACTGGAGCTCACAGTTACCCGCAATATGTCCACTTTAGTTGCAATTCCTGAGCTTCAAACAGTGACTAATAGCTATTCATGTTCGTGTCAATGTTGTATATATCGCATCCATCGCAACGATCCATACTTCCGTGCAGCAAGAATTAATCTGAATTGTTTCTAACTCATTTTGAATTTCGAACTCATCCGAATTATTTGCATACTCATGGTGATCTCATAAAAGAAGAATGGTTCACTTTGAGATAAATCACACTCTGAAAAGCTTGTAATCCTGTTTGCCCTTTCCATCTACGAATTGCCTCGGGCAGCGATCCATGATGCTCGGTCATTTGTGACGGCTTGCCGGCGCAACAGATTTTTTGTTCGAAGGGGTGGCCATGTTTGAAAATGGACTGGCCAATTCTCGAATATTTAACCCGGAATTATGCTACTAAATTCGAGAATCCCCCCCCCAGTTCCTTCGGCCCAGGCAGTTTCCCTTCGCCCGCTCAGGATAACGTTGACGGTATATGCCCTGTGTGGTATAATTTGAAAAATGACAGATTTTTCAGGTGAATAACATGCCTCGTACATATATCGACCTCTTTGCTGGTTGCGGCGGCCTTTCCCTGGGTCTGCACAACGCGGGGTGGGAAGGGCTCTTTGCTATTGAAAAAAGTAATGATGCTTTTTCTTCCCTTCGATATAACCTTATTGATAATATCAAGCATTTTTCTTGGGTTGATTGGCTTCCTTGCAGCCCTCTCGATATTGACAAGGTGCTTTTAGATTATAAAGATCAAATTATCGAATTGCGCGGAAAAGTAGATATGGTGGTTGGCGGTCCGCCCTGCCAAGGTTTTTCATTAGCCGGGAAACGAATTGAACACGATAGGCGCAATTTGCTCATAGATTCTTATGTCGATTTTATTCGTTTGATTATGCCTCAAATAATACTATTTGAGAACGTCCATGGATTTACTGTATCTTTTATCAGCGAAGGAGAAAAGTCAAAAAACTATTCAGAGTATGTCAAATGCGAACTCGAAAAGCTCGGATATACTATTAGTGGTCGTATTATTGACATGTCTAATTTTGGTGTTCCACAAAAGCGCAAGCGTTATATTATGGTCGGTTGCTTGTCTCTTGATCCATCGTCTTTTTTCTGCATGATGGAAGAACAAGCCCTTCTATTCCTTTCTAAGAAGGGTTTAGTCTCGCCGGTTAACACTAAAAGCGCGATTGATGATTTAAAAAAATATTGTGGAATGGTTCCGTCTCCAGACGCACCTCAGTTCAAAGCAGGACTGTATGGAGAAGCGAGTAGTTCTTATCAACAGCTTATGAGAAAATCTGACATAGCGGAAGGATGTGCGGTTGACAGTCATCGCTTTGCGAATCATACATTAGCTATTGAACTCCAAAATCGGGCCATGCTAGATCATGCCCCTCGCGGCAAGAGAATTACTCCGTCCGATGGAATAGTCACTGGTCTTCAAAAACGCGGTATAACTATTCTTGATCCCAACCAACCTGCTCCAACAGTAACTTCTATCCCTGATGACTTTGTACATTACGACGAACCTCGAATACTGACAGTTAGAGAGACAGCAAGGATACAAAGTTTTCCAGATTGGTTTGAATTCAAAGGAAAGTACACAACGGGGGGGAAACGGCGAAAGAAGGAGACGCCTAGATACACTCAGGTGGCAAATGCGGTTCCACCACTATTTGCAGAGCAGGCCGGTCTTGTACTTAAGGAGATGCTCGACAATGCAAGAGAATAGTGCACTTAGGTTCCGGGTTAGTTCCGCTCTGAAAAATATAATAGGCAGAGACTTAATTGTCGACAAGTATATAGCAGTTTTTGAGCTGGTAAAGAACTGTTACGACGCAGATTCGACGGAGGTTAATATCGACTTCCGTTTTGATTCCTTTGACACGCTCTCTATATCTGATGATGGGCATGGGATGTCAATTGATGATATTAAAAATAAATGGCTATTTGTCGCCTATTCAGAAAAGTCGAAAGCGCATCGGAATAATGCTGATTATCGATCCAAGAGACATAACGCAGGTGCGAAAGGTGTCGGACGGTTTTCGTGTGATCGTCTCGGACGGAAATTAATATTGTATACAAAGAAAAAGGACGACGATAATGCTATTAAACTAGAAATTAATTGGGAGGATTTTGAGGTTAATGATCTTAAAGAATTTTGGGAAATTACTGTCGATTACGGATATGTTGAATCTCTCCCAAACAATAAACAATCTGGAACTGTACTCGTCATATCCGAGCTTAGAGAAGAATGGGACAGAAATGATCTTCTTCAGTTAAAACGCTCCTTAATGAAACTGGTAAATCCGGCGATGGAAGACCAAAGTGACAAATTTGATATATACCTTTCTGCTGAGAGAGAAATTCCTTCCGACAAGAATCAATCCAGAGACAGAGACAAAGTAAATGGGATAATAAAAAACGATGTATTTGAAAAGCTAAATTTGAAAACTACTAATCTTAACGTGTCGATAAGTAGTGACGGAAGAGAAATTACTACGTCGTTGTCTGACAGAGGCGAACATGTGTTTGAAATAGTTGAAACTAATTCTTCCTATTCCAGCCTGCACAGCCTCAATATTAGTGTATTCTATTTAAATAGAGCTGCAAAGTATAATTTTAAAATTTCGACAGGAGTTGACACTGTTAATTATGGGTCAATATTTATCTATAAGAACGGTTTCAGAATTTACCCGTATGGGGATCCAAGAATCGATAGTTTTGGGATAGATGCTCGCAAGGCACAGGGTTACAATCGACGCTTGGGTACTCGAGAAATAATGGGTAGAATACAAATATATGGCGATAACGATTCGTTTATTGAAACAACTAGCCGTGACGGCGGCTTTATCGAAAACGATGATGTAATTCAGCTATACGATTTTTTTATGGAAAAGGCTTTAAAGGTTTTGGAAAGATACGTAGTTAATATTGTGAATTGGGCTGAACCAGCAAAGGACACGGGTGCAACTCTATTTCCCAAAGACGTTATTGATAAGGTAATTCTCGAATTCGCTGGTGCGAACAAAAGGAGTGACATTGTTTCGATAAAGTACAACCCAAATATAATGAAGTATATTGATGAAGTAAAAAGAGGCAGCGTTGTTGGCGCAATTGCCGAAATCGAAACCATCGCAAAAAAAACCAACAATAGTTCCCTTATTGATTTGACAGCGAGGGTGCGCAAAGATACCGAAAAACTCCTTAAGCAAAAGGGTGAGCTAGAGTCGGAAAATGCGAATCAATACACCCTTATTCAACAGGCACAGGCCGAGCGAAAGATCCGCGAGAAACAGATTTACTTTCTAAAAAGTGCCACAAAAAAGGACGCCGAGTTTCTTCTGGAAGGCATGCACCTCATATATACTCAATCAGAATCAATCTTAACGACTATTGAAGATATTTCTAAGGCATTGTCATCGCGAAACTCTGATACAGCAACGGAGTACATCGCGGACATATATAATGGAACACGTAAAGTAAACAAAATATCGGAATATGCTATAAAAGGAAATTTTGCGCTCAAGTCTGATGATCGAATTAATAATCTTCGTGATTTTATTGATCAATATATCGATATCCTTGCTGTAACACATCTAAAAATTGACTTGCATTGTAATGATAATGACGATTACCAATGTGTGTTTGATGTCTCTACATTTGGCATTATAATAGATAACGTTATCAGTAATGCCGAGAAGGCCAGGGCAACAAAGCTGGATATTTTTCTGGAAAGGAAAGACGGATGCATTGTGATTCGATTCCGAGACAACGGCGTCGGTTTATCTCCAACTATTACGGATCCGGAGCTATTATTTGAACTAGGCGCGACAACAACCAATGGTTTCGGAATGGGACTATATCACATCAGGCAATTACTTGACGAAAGTAACAGCGCTGTACACATAAACACTAATATCGATAGCGGTTTTGAACTAGTTATTGAGGTAAAGAAATGAACACTAAATTTCAAGTTCTTTGGATCGAAGACAATCCCAGTTGGTATAAGTCTGCGTGTCGGAAAATTGAAGAAATACTCGGCAAGCATTCATTGAGATTAAATGCCGAGCGACGCCGAGATGCTAGTGATAATGTCGCACTATGCAGCAATTGCTATGACCTTATTCTTGTGGATTATGCTCTTGCAAACAGCACGACGGGAGATCAAATCATTAATATTATTCGTGAATCAAACATATTAACCGATATCATTTTCTACTCATCAGAATTTGATACTATGATTGAGCAGTCGCAGCGTTCCGGTACATTGCTGGATGGAGTATATTATTCTGACAGAAATGCAAAATTGTTTTACCCAAAGGTAGAACGTTTGATAGAGAAACTTATAAAAAGGTCTGAGGATCCAGTAAATTTACGTGGATTTGTCATGGAGAATAGCAGCGAATTCGAAACCGTTATGACCAATATGTCCGTGTTGATGTGGGGGAAGATAAAACCAGAACATCAAGATGCTTTGAATAGTGCAGTCTTGAAAATTCTTGATGGTAATGAGAGGTATTGCTCAACCGAAATAGCAAAAGCTAGAGAAAGCGCAAGTCCCTATTTACACACAATAGATCAACATGCGTTAATGACTGCCAGATACAAGATTGAGCTTTTGAGTAAGCAAATAGAAATTATGATTCAGCATTACGGTTTGCCAGACAAAGACGAATACCACTTGTTGTGTAGTTATTATGGCACGGAATTTTCTCCATATCGGAACAAGTTAGCTCATATTACGAGCAAAGATTCAGTGATTCGAGTTAATGGAACTGATGTTTCTATTGACGCTAGTTTACATGAGAAAATGCGAACGACTATATTAAAAATTGAAATTATTCTTGCCGAAATTGAAAGTCATATATTGCAAATGTAATCTGCACGATTGAGCGTTGGTAAATACACGCATTCCTAGCCTCCGTGTATTTATATCAACTAATGTCCCTTTAGACATCAATACCGACATTAGTTGGTGCAAATAAGCTCGCCGGTTGCGGCGGGTTTTTTTGTATGTCTGCAAATTCGCCTTAAAATCCCGGCCTTCCGCCGCCCATTTGCAGGAATACACGGGCGGGCTCACAAGCGGCATTTTGGTGTGGGCGGGTGGCAGAAAAAGGCGCCTCGCGGGCACTCAAAAATACACGATGTCCAAAGGCTCCCGTGTAATCGTGTACTGATGCACCCACCCGAGGCACAAATAATCCGGCACTGTGGCTTGGAAGCTGGAGCACGTCGTTCACATCGGCGGGGTCACTGGTTCGAGCCCAGTGCAAACCGTCAAAATTCCGCTCATAGTTGGCCGATTTGCGGTTACGGCGCTGTGTGGAGCTTTATATCAACATCCCGTTGTTTGGACTGAGTATCTGACCGGTCATGGAATCCTGGGTTAGGAGATCACAGATAAGTTTTGCGATGTCCTCAGACGTCGAGATCCTTTGAAGCGGCAGATGGCCGCTCAGTCGACGCATCTTCTCCTCCTCACCCTTCCACCAGCGAGTAGAAACGGCGGCTGGGGCAACGCAGTTCACCCGAATTTCTGGCGCTAGTGCGTGCGCCAGCGATTTTGTCAGGCCGTGCACCGCCGCCTTTGAGACCGCATAGGGGAGCGAGGAGCCAGAACCGGTGATGCCCGCAATGCTGCCCACATTGAGGATCGCGCCAGTTCCGTTCCGCTTCATAACGGGGGCGATGGCCCGCGCACAGTAAAAGGTCCCTTTGACGTTCACGGCCATTAGCCGATCCCATATTTCGTCAGTCGCTCCTTCCAAATCACTCATCTCAAGTTGCTGGGTGATGCCGGCGTTGTTGATCAAGTAGTGGATATTTCCAAAGTAGGCAAGAATGTCCTCAACCATTCCTCGGACTTCTTCATCCTTTGAAATGTCTGCCTTGACGAGGAAAACCTCTGCGCCGAGCCGTTGGGCTCCATCCGCTGTTTCGATGGCTTCGGCCTCTGAGTGCGCATAATTTAGCGCGATTTTGGCACCGCGCCGCGCCAACTCCAAGCAAGTCGCCCTGCCGATTCCTGTGCCGCCTCCCGTAACGACGGCTATCTTTTCTTTCATTTCCACAGCAATCCCTCTTTTCAAAATTCGTTCAAGTGTATTGTAACACTTGTCCAGAAAAATGTATAATAGTCTATAGTGATGGAAGCGATTCATTAGCGTGATGAGGTGAGCGCGGTGGAGGGTCTGGACTTGCGTATCTTCCGGGAGGTGGCCCGTTGCCAGTCCATTTCGAAGGCGGCCGACGTACTGGACTATGTACAGTCCAACATCACAGCCCACATTCGAGCACTTGAGGAAGAGACGGGAACGATTTTGTTCACCCGGCACAGTAGAGGCGTCACCCTGACCCGCGACGGGGAATATCTGCTCGCCTACGCCAATCAGATTGTGCAGCTGTTGGATGAAGCTGGCGCCCATTTCCACGCGGAACTCGCCGTGCTCAGGGTTGGCGCGACACAGACGATCGCGGCGCATCACCTTCCCGTATGGATTTCCACCTTTCGAAAAGAGTACACCTCGGCGCATCTGACGGTTACAACGGATGTACAGGCGGGACTGATACGCTCTGTTGTTGAAGGGAATCTTGACTGTGCGTTTGTCAATACGGCCTTCAACCATCCACGGCTCGTATCCGTACTGTCCTTCCGGGATGAACTCGCGCTCATCGCCCCGGCAGGACTGCACTTTTACGAACTCGCCAGGCAAGCGATCGTCGTAACCGATATACCCGGTTGCCCGTACCGCAACTTATTGGAAAGCTGGATGAGGCAGAAATGGTCCTCGATACCTTCTGCGGTCGAATTTGACACCCTCGAAGGAATCGTAAAAGCTGTGTCGTTGGGTGTAGGCATATCGCTACTGCCCGCGAATGTGCTGTCTGATTCACCAGGGATACAAATCATCCGAACCTACGAGATTGGCGAAGTGCATAACCAATTGGTGATGAAGAACGAAGCTCCCGGTGAGCTGCTCAGTAACTTTATCAAAATTGTAAAAGCGGACATTGGAGAGAATGATCCGGACTAGGCACTAGGGTCAATCCCAGATTTTGTGTAAAGCCGAAAAGACGTGATAAAACGTATACCATGGTAGCTTGTAGGATGAGGCGGGAAGCAGGTTTCTGCTTACCCGCCTTAACTGCACGGTACCATAACCCGGGCGGCCTTGTCAAGGGCGGACGCTTAAGCGGCCGTTCACCTGCCCTTGACTGGACGGC
>JAEZLF010000243.1 GCA_023435925.1 Bacillota bacterium | reverse complement strand
AATGGCTTCTATGACTTGGCCACTGCATATCAGTCTGTGCACGTCAACTATTGAAAGCGCCGTGTACCGAACGGTACGCACGGTGCTGTGAGAGGACGGCGGTTAGTCACCGCCTCCTACTCGATTTATCACTTTATTATGGCAAATTATTAGGGCATTTGTGGTTAGGTATACTTTCAACGACATGTACGGTAATTATATTGATGCTGCAGATCAGTTTATTATCGATCATTTACAATTGAGATTTCCCAGATGCTTCTCATATTGATATCTTGAATAAAGCCAGAGAATTAGCAATTGAGTTTGGGTTCCAAGTACATTTTTAGGAGGTAACAATGTTTTTTTACAGATTAACTACTGATATCGGGAAAAGGAAACGTTTTGCGTATGGGATTAGCTTTGGAGACTACCCCTCAAAGGAGATTCATTGCAATTCATGTGGGCGAAAGTGGAACAAAAATATGTTGCTGGATGAAGATTTGACTCACATGATAGTATTTTCAAATAGTTATTTTCCGGATATTTCTGATTATGGAATACAGCAACTCGTATCTGACAAAGTCAAAGATATATTCGCAGAGGAACAGCTTAAAGGCTATCACTTAAGTGAGAATATACACATCAAATCACAGAGTGATATTCCTTTGGAGAAAAAAAGGAATTAAGTCGGGATGGTTTTAAAGTAAAAGATTTTGCAATTGATCCGCCATTTTACTATCGTTTTTTTCATGATGGATATGCTGAAATTGATGAAAAAAATCAGAAATCCATTTACCGGAAGAGTGTACTGTTTGCTCTTATAAGAAATACTTTTCTGAAGGAAGATCATATTTGGATACATCAGTTACACCACCGTATATTAAAGAAAGCTCATGGGATGGGAGCGACTTTTTTAAGGTTGCTGAAATGCCTGCTGTCATTTACTGCACAGAAAAAGTATATGAAATTTATAAAAAATATAAACTTACCGGGCTGCTTTTTACTGAAGTTGCATGTAGCAAGGACTAGCGACAAAGCGGATGAATATGGAATATTGGTAGTTAATTTTACTGTAAATGCGGAATTATTGGAGATAATCCAATGGTTCCTTTTTTTTGTAGTTTTTCCGTATAACATCAGGACGAAACATGAACAAATAATTGCTAGTATAGAAGCAAATGTAAAAGCATGTCACAAAGGTATGCGTGAAAGGATGATTCTATGCTACTAAATAAAGAGCCTCCTGCTATGTGGAGCATCGCAAAAAAAATCCAGTATCACCTTAACACAATGGGTTTTGAAACCGGCGGAATTGACGGGCTATTTGGGGTAAAGAGCTCTTCGGCGTTGATTTTATTGCAATATTACATGGACAAGAAGAAAGTAACAGGAAAGGTTGATAACACGGCTTTAAACATCGTAAAAGCGGCTGTTAATAACAAGCTAACATATTCGAAGGTAAAAGAATATGTCGATCAGAACTGGCGAAAAACACCTCCGTCCATTGAAATCAATAATTTCAAGAAAAACGGGCATTTATCTGTTGAAAACATGGTAAGAATCCCAACTTCTTCATTTGGTGATGCAATCGCAGAAAAATCAGCAGCGATATCTTGGGCAATGTTGGTGAAGTCAGCAAATGAATATAATAAGGCAGTTTCAAATGAGAACATGCTGGATATTGGCAATTTCGCTGTAGCAGGTCTTTACGGAGCTTATAGACCCTACCATTATCAGGTTGAAGCATACATAAATTACAGACATGGTGGTAATCCTGCGGCATGCCCGACTTTTACGAATGGTGGAAAAGGTATTGCCAGAGCGAATAGATTCAATGCAAATAACGCTATTGCGGAAGCATGGATAAACCGCAATTGGAACAGCTTTATCGACGATGGTAAATGGAATGATGTTCCTGAGAATATTACCAGGAATGGCGGAGATCTGGAGGGCTATGGTCACAGCGATCATGGATGGGGACTTGCTATCGATTTTTGTACTGGGGGTGAAAAATCAGGAAGGAGTTATGATAGAGAGGTAAGATGGTTAGAACGGAATGCTGGTAAATATGGATTCTACCCATTACTTGATAGCCCTAAAACCTTTCCTGATGGATCAAACAACTACAAAGAAACCTGGCATTGGTCGTACAATTTTTCTGAAACACTACCGGGGGTGAAAATATGGAGTTAGATATTGTGGGAATGATAAAGGATATCGGTTTTCCAGCAGCTATTGCTCTTTATACACTCATTACATTAAATAAAAATATGAAAGAGAATACAGCAATGGTCAAGGAAAATACCCGTGTATTATCAATTCTGTGTACAAAGTTTGGGTGTGATGAGGTATTAAGCTCCAGAATTGAAAATAAAAACGGTTAATATCGTAATTAAAAGCTTTCTGTAGAGATGCAGAAGGCTTTTATCAACCGCAGCACATAATATGGAAAAGTATGAGAAAATATCAGTAAGAAAACTGGAATATTTCCGTACATAAAGCAAAAACACATCTGCTATAATTGAAAATAAAGTAAAAAATAATAAATAATGGGAGGTCATTATGAAAAAAGGAATAATGGTTTTACTTCTGAAGGATTATGGCCTATACAAATCAAGGTGTGTACTGCTAGAGAAGGAAATTGGTGTAATGAGTGAAGTAAATAGCATCCGGTGTGCGTCAGTGCCTGAAATGTATTACCAGGCGCAGCCAGTCTACAGATGAATGTTATAACTGTCCGGTCGCCAGGGGTTGTGCATGGTGCAGCGCATATAATTATGATTGTTTTGGAACTCCCGATAAGCGGACAACCTTTCATTGCGATATGCACAAAGCGAGAGTGCTGGCGAATGTTTACTTTTGGAACAACCTGTATCGCAAACTGAAACTTGATAAAAGATTTGCTTTTCATATGCCTGATGAATGGGCATTGGAAATAGTCAGCAGAGAAGAAGTTGACCTGCTGAGAAATATTAGTATTTAGGAGGATGGGAAGATGAGTAGTTCAAATGATTTTATTCCTGTAAAGGGAAGAGACGCAAGGGAATTGTCCGATACCATTGTGGAGGTGGAAGCATGCAGGGAACTGTATAATCAGGCGCTGACTCAACCTGATTACTCATCTCAGGCATTGCATGAACTATTGGATCGCTTTATGCGTGCTTTGAAAGAACATAAAGCATTATGGCGGGAGTTGCTCATTAAATATGCCGGAGAGGAGAACGCTGTATACTATAGGGACTTTTATCGTTTTGACATGTACAAGAGAGTGATTTTCCTTCAGGAGGGGGAGGGGGAAATTGGAAGTGAATTATCAAAAAATTGATTTGACTCCTGAGGAGGAAAAAAAGTTTGAATTCAAAATGTATCAGTATCAAGGGCTTCAGATAGCAATAAACCAATTTCTAAGCACCGGCTCGTTTGAGTACAATGAGGAGCACTACAAACGGTTGACGGAGTCCTATATAGAAAAGTATCGGCTATTGACGGAGTACATACTTGAATTGCTGAAAGAGAAGGAGAATATTGAAATACCTGTTCAAAGCTTGAAATACGAGTATACCAGAGGCCTGCTGAAGGTGTATCTGCCACAGACCACTCAGATCACAGCAAAACAAAACGTCACATCTGATTAATACCAGTCACATAACTATCATTTAATAGCTGTACAAAAACCGGAAGGAGTAAATCCTGACCGGTTTTTGTATGTCAAAAGAACATACAATGTCGGGACGACACTCGGAAAACCAGGTGCTAGCATTAATCTAGGCGGGGGAAGCTCTGCTGAAATTATGAAAAGGTTGTGATTCTATGTGTTATTATTGTTCTTATCAATGCTATGGATTATGTGAGGCTTTCTGCTCACAAGCATGCACCGGGTCATGTTCCGGCGGCTGCAGCGGCTGTACCGCAAATTGTACCAGTAATTGCACCGGTACCTGTCGTGGTGGATGCAGCGGTTGTTCAGGCACATGCGGTGGGAATTGCAGCGGTTGCTCAGGAACATGCAGTGGAAGCTGTAGTGGATGTTCAGGTACATGCAGCGGGAGTTGCAGTAGCTGTACAGGATACTGTACCAGCTGCGTTGGTGGTTGCCAGGGCACTTGTGGTATGCTGTGTGCCAGTGATTGCGGGGGCGGCTGCAACAATATCTGCCTGGGTGGTTGAGTAGGCAGCTGTACCGATAATTGTACAGCAGCTTGTAGAACAAATTGCAGTTCAACTTGTGTTGGCTATTGCACTGGCACATGTATATCAAGCTGTGAAGGCGCTTGTGGTCAGGCATGTACAGACGGTTGCGGAAATGCCTGCAGTTACAACTGCAGTGGATCATGTGTAGGAAGCTGTACTGAATGTGGAGGTTCCTGTACACATGCTTGTTCCAGTACTTGTACTGACTCTTGTCTAGGAGCATGCACAAATACTTGTGCAGGAGCATGTACGGGTACCTGTACAGAGTCCTGTATTGCAGTATGTGCTAATACCAGTGCAAATTCAGGTACCATTGCTATAGCAGGTACTACTTATAATAGTGTTACACTCAGTATTACTGAAGGAGCTGGAAAGAAAATAAAGACATTCCGGCCGAATGATAATACATCATTTGAGGTTTCAATCTCTGATAACGAAGCGAACTCAGGTTTGAAAACCATTTCCGGGCTAGTCTCAAATACAGCTTATATATTTACACTTATTAATGCGACGGGTTCTAGTATAGCCAGTGCTGGTACAACTACTTCACCACAACCAGGAACGATTGCGATATCACAAACTGCAGCAAATAGTGTTACGTTGAGCATCAGTCAAGGTATAGGCAAAAAGATAAGGGTATTCAAGCCTAATGATGGTTCAAATTATGATGTATCCATCTCTGATGACGAAGCAATGACAGGATATAAAACAATTTCCGGTCTGGTTCCGAATACGGCCTATATATTCATGCTCATCAATGCAAATGGTGCTGAAGAATCCAGTGCCGGTACGACTACGCTACAGCCTGAGCCGCCGGTAGATGAAGATAACTTAAAGCTGGGCAGTAGCGGAGCGAAAGTCACTAAATTACAGGAAAATCTCAACTCTCTTGGATATGGCTGTTCGGTCAATGGAACCTTTGGTACGGAAACAGAAAATGCAGTCGTTTTGTTTCAGCAGCTGACAGGAGTACCGGTGACGAAAACTACTGACCCGGATACAAGGAGCATGCTGGCAACAGTCTTGTATAACAAGAATGCAGGCTGGCTTTCACGAGGCATGATCGGAAACAATGTAAAAGTTCTGCAGAATGACCTATACACCCTAGGGTACTATAACGATGAAGATGATGGGAGGTTTGGACCGAAAACATATAATGCGGTACTTTTGTTCAAAACATCAAAATGGCTTACTCAAGACGGTATTGTTGAGAATGGAACCAGAAATGCAATAAATATTGCGTTATCTGCATCAGAAGGCACTGTAAATGCTACCGGAGCGACTGCTAATAGTATTACATTGACAATTACCAATGGATCCAGGAAAATGATCAGAGTATTTAGAACGGATACCCAGACTTCGTATGATGTCAGTATAACAGAGCAAGAAGCCAGTGCCGGTACGAAAATAATATCTGCTTTGGTAGCTAACAAATCGTATGTATTTAAGCTTATTAGAAGAAACGATATAAAAGAAGATGATACCAGTGCCAGTACATTACCTCAGGTGACAGAAAAAACAGTATTGTATAATAATGGTTATTTTGTTATACTAGATAGTAGTAATTCTTCAGGTATATCAGAAAAAAAATTGCAGGGTTGGAGTACAACACCTCCGGCGGGGATACTTGTATTTAAAGATGGATGCTATGAAGTTATTAGTTCTGCCCAGATGCAAGCTTATTTAGATGACGATTGGACGACAGATCCATTAACAGCAACCCAGGGGACGAGTTATGTTTATAATCCGCAAGACTTTGGAATAGACAATGTAAACTACAAACCATCCATAAGTGTATCATCAAATAATGATATTGTTTTTAACCTAAACTCCCGCACTTTTATACAATACAATCCTGAAGGTGAGATAAAATAGGGCTTTGAACCAAAATAAAGCTTGCAATTCTTTCTAATGTATAGTATAATTATACTATACATGTTGAGGGAGT
>JAEZLF010000226.1 GCA_023435925.1 Bacillota bacterium | reverse complement strand
ATGTTTTATAAAAAGGACGAATTTATGATTTGGCATTCTATTTCCTTTTTACTACAAAATATTTATTTAAAGTTTACCATAGCAAACAAGCTATTACAACCCATAAACAAAGAGGTACCACTTCTTTGCTGGTACCCCTTTATGATTTCATATAATCTGTGTATTTAATTAAACTTAACGCTTATGCCTGAATGAATCCTGATTTTACATTCTGTGAGCCTGATCCTGATCCGTAATCGCTGCATTCACTCCTGTAAGAAGAACAGGTTCCTCCCTGTCGCCTGCTTCATCTTCGCTGCTTTGCTGCCTAACCGCAATAAGAGCAGTTTTGAGAACCACATCCATGTCTGCCGCAAACACAAACTTCAGTTGATTTTTTACGTTATCAGGTATATCGTCAATGTCCTTCCTGTTCTCTATAGGAACAACAATCGTATCGATCCCGGCTCTGTGTGCTGCCAGTACTTTTTCTTTAAGTCCGCCTATCGGCAGTACCCTGCCTCTGAGTGTAATTTCTCCAGTCATCGCTACATTTCTTTTGACAGCTCTGCCGGTTAATGCGGAAACCATTGCTGTCGCAAGTGTAATGCCCGCCGATGGACCATCCTTGGGTATTGCTCCTTCAGGCACATGAATGTGTATATCAAATTTATTATAGAAATCCTTGTCAATTTCCAACTGCTCTGTCTTTGACCGGATAAAGCTGATGGCCGCTTTCGCAGATTCCTTCATCACTTCTCCGAGATGGCCGGTAAGCTCCAGTTTGCCGCTTCCATTCATCAGTGTGACTTCAATAATAAGTGTTTCACCGCCCACCGGGGTCCATGCCAAACCTGTTGCCAGGCCAACCTCATCCTTCTCATTCGCTTTGTCATACCGGAATTTTCTCGTTCCAAGGTACTTTTCCAGATTTGCCGGTGTCACCGTAACAGACTTCTTCCCGGTAGATACAAGAGTCCTGGCGACTTTTCTGCACACAGTGGCTATCTCTCTTTCAAGGTTTCTGACACCTGCTTCTCTGGTGTAATAGTTGATTACACATCGGATAGCATCCTCACCCATCTTCAGATTCCTTTTCTGGAGTCCATGAGCCTTCATCTGTTTGTCCAGCAGATATTTCCTGGCTATATTAGCTTTCTCCTCTTCCGTATAACCGGATATGGATATGACTTCCATCCTGTCCAAAAGCGGTCGCGGTATGGTATCAAGGCTGTTGGCAGTAGTCAGGAACAGCACCTCCGATAGGTTGAAGGGCAGCTCCATATAGTGATCCCTGAATGCAAAATTTTGTTCTGCATCAAGGACCTCCAGCATGGCAGATGCCGGGTCACCCCTGAAATCACTGCTCATTTTATCAATTTCATCCAGAAGTATCAGTGGATTGCTGGAACCGGCCTGCTTCATCGCTGAAACAATTCTGCCGGGCATTGCTCCCACATAGGTCCGTCTGTGTCCTCTGATTTCAGCTTCATCCCGAACACCGCCAAGAGACATCCTGACATAATTTCTGTTCAATGCCCGGGCAATCGATTTTGCTATAGAAGTCTTACCCACACCCGGAGGCCCTACAAGGCAAAGTATTGGGCCTTTCAGTGTATTGGCCATCTTACGTACCGCAAGGTATTCAATGATCCTTTCCTTGACCTTTTCCAAGCCATAGTGATCCTCGTCAAGTATGACTTCAGCCTTTGCAAGGTCAATGATCTCATCGGTCTTCCTATTCCATGGCAAATCAAATATCCAATCCAGGTAGGTCCTTATGACAGAACCTTCCGCAGATCCCTGCGGCATTTTAACCAGGCGGTCAAGTTCCTTGAGTACCTTTTTCTCGGCTTCCTCGGGAAGGTCTGCATTTTTTAGCTTTTCCTTGTATTCCTCCACTTCCCCGGAAACGCCTTCACGATCACCCAGTTCAGTCTGTATAGCCTTAATCTGTTCTCTGAGGTAATATTCCCTCTGCATTTTATCAATCTGCTTGCGAACACGCATACTGATGTTCTTCTCAACTTCAAGTATTTCGATTTCCTTCATCAGGATTTCCAAAAGCTTCTCCATCCTTAAAGCCGGATGGAATTCGTTCATAATTTCCTGCTTTTGCTCCACTTTCAAAAGCATGTTGGAAGCAACAATATCAGCAAGCTGACCGATATCTTCAATGGTTCCAAGAGAATTCACTGTGTCTGACGATATTTTTCCGGTAAGCTTGGAATAATCCTCAAATGTACTCAACACTTTTCTCTTGAGCGCTTCATATTCAATATTGCCGTTATCATCACCACGTACACCTTTTTCAATTACCTCTGCTACAAAAAACGGTTCCGTTTGCAGATAGCGTTTCACTTCTGCTCTGCTGATTCCTTCAACCAGTACCCGGATCGTATCACCGGGAAGCCTCAGAAGTTGTTTCACCTTTGAAATTGTACCTACTGTATAAATCTCTCCCTCTTCAGGTGAGTCATCTTTCGCATCCTTTTGTGCGGCAAGAAAAATCAGCTGGTTGTTGATCATTGCATCATCCAGCGCCTTTATAGATTTTTCCCTGCCTACATCAAAGGTCAATATCATATAAGGAAAAACTGTGAGCCCCCTGAGAGGTAACAGTGGCAGAGCCTGTTTCTTCAATGTTTTCTTCATGTCCGGCATTTGACCATCCCCTCACTAAAATTAAACAACATATACAATGGACTTTATTATAACGTGTACATAAATCTTTTTCAATTGTTTTATATGGTACAGAAGGCAGGCTCTTCCCCTACCTCTTCTCAAGTTCCCGAACGGCCTTGCTGAAATGCTCCTCTGCCTTGTCCAGCACCCCTGTATCCGGTATTATTTCTCCATATCGCACCTGATTGTAGATATCGGTTACAGGTGAAAGCTCCTCATTGATCTCTGAAAGAAATGCCGTCTTCTTGAGCAATTCCAACGTTGTTTCACTTTTTTCAGGCTTTACACCTATGTCCGGCAGCAGGCGAAGAATGGATGAATAGATGTACCGGACTTTTTCTACGGGATCTGATATCTTTCTCAGGTCCCTCCTGCTTCTCTTCGCATGTCTCTTTACATTTCTCCGGCTGCTACGTACACGGGTCGGTCTGAGAACTTCTGTCTCATCGCAGTAGTCCGTGATCTCATCCTGTGAATCTCCGATTTTGCCGGAGAACAGCTTCTTTATCCAACGGATCACTTTCCCTGCTATCAGCGGAATCCATTTTACTGCAAGTAGTACAATGCGGTATAGTATATAAATAAGTACAGCATACTTCAGGATATTCATTAACAAATCCCAGAACGGATGAGTGACATTACCGTCCATCATGAAAATATCGTCATCCGGCTTTGGAGAACCGCTGGGCTGTATGATTTCATCTGATGAGAAGAAGAGTCCCATCACCCATAGTATTCCTTTAGTAATCAGCAAGGCAAGCTTGCCAAGGAGCTCCAGTAAATACATAACAACAGTCTTGAGATTGGAAATTAACAAAATCAGTAAGAAAACGAAGCATACGGATAATGTATTAAACTTTCTCAGATTCTTGGGCAGCATTGATTTTTCCACATGCTTTTTATGAAAAATATTTTGATCAATATCTTCCTGGTTCTTAATGATTAGATATGTCAGAATAAAGAAATATGAACCTACAAACAACCATGGCCTAAGATGTCCCAACCGGTTAATAAAATAGGCTACTTCCAGACAAACTGTGAAAGCAAAAAAACCTGAATATATTGCAGTATTGCTGAAAATCTCACTGAAGGACTTCTTTGAATGGCTCAAGGAGACCGTAAAGGCAATCATTGTAATCAGTATTTCGTATAAAATTCTCCACATACCATGAGTTTGGTAGCTTAGTACTGTGAACAAAACAGGAAGCAATGCTGTTCCCAGTGCAAACGCAACCGCAGTTGACCGTGAGGCGTCGCGGATACGAAGCATAAAGGAACTAAAACGTATAAACTTCAAGTTGGCTATCCGTGAAACAAAGGCAGGAGACTTTCCCAGAAGCAACCTCCCCGACAAATGACCCAATAACATATCAACAGCAAAGAGCAGAATGGCAAACAGACCCCCGCTATCAGCAAATATTCCGGTGCGAAGAGTTGCAGCCCCTGAATACAACCATATACCAATGGAAGCGGATGCTAATATTCTTAATAACATTTCCCTGATGGGAAGCTTCATATTGGATTTGCTCCTTCTCCGGCACTAAATTTAGCATGCTGCGATAATATATATAATTCAGCTGACACCGGCTTCATTCCTTCTTCATAAACAGTATCCAGCAGAACCACACTCACTGAATTACCTGCAAGCACCAACCCGTCTGCCTGCTCACAAAGCCTTTTGCTCAAATATGCCGTTATGATTACAACTTCGGTATTTTCCAAGACAGGAAGTACATCCTCCAAAAAGCCCTCAAAATCCTTGACATTTTTCATAAGCAGCTTTGCAAGTATTTTAAAGAGCTCAGAGAAATGCTCCCGGTCTGCAGCCTCACCTGTAAATATTGCCTGTCTGGCATCAGCAGATGTACATCCATTGGTTCCGAATCTGACTGGGGTTCCGTCTTTTAGCGCATTATCCAACAATGTAGCTGCTGCCTTTATCCCCAGTTCCGCCATCATCTTATTGATCGTATCGGCATATTCATAAAGCTGTGATTGCATATTTAAGAGTATGGTCAGGCTCCTTTGTGCGGTGAATTCATTTTTTCTTACCATCAACCTTCCGGTTCTTGCGGAAGCCGGCCAATGGATTCGGTTCAATGGATCCCCCCGGGTATACTCCCTCGCTCCCGAAATCATGAATGGATCATCGATAATCCATCTGTTCACAACCGTGTCACTTTGCAGCAGATTAACCGGTACAAACAGCTCATCGAGGTCTATGATTTCCGGATACACCATTATGCTTGCATTGACCTGCACCGGCGTAGATACTACCTGAAAGTTCAACAAATCGCCGCTGACAAGCGTAACATTTTCAGTGGTAAACACACCTCTCTTCAGGCACTTCAGCTTCCATTTCCTTGTCGTTTTCTGATAGCTCCTGAGCATAAAACTGCTGGTGACACGCCGGTCATCCTGGGCTACAACCGAGCAGGTCTCAGCGAAATCAAGCCATCTGGAAGAATGGATATCCACCTTAAGCCAGGGAACCGGAAGCAGTTTACAATTATACACGGTCTCAATCAGATAGATTTGATCCCCCTCATGAGCCTCCTCCACACTGAAGAAACAATGGTAATCCAGTTTGTAAAAGCAGTATTTTGTAAACAAGAACGTTTGAAGACCCAAAACAGCAGCAAATATCACTATAAGTGCTATAACATCCATTCCGGCCTCCTCAATATTCCTCAGTTGGCACTGTAATGCGCTTTAATATTTCACGAACTGCATTCTCCGCATTCTCGGTCCCGCTGACAATGGCATGCCCTTTCAGTATTAGCCGGTGTGCCAGAACCGGTACCGCAACCCTCTTCACATCATCAGGAAGCACGAAATCACGGCTGCTGAGGACTGCGTTGACCTGAGCAGCCTTCATCAGCGCAATACAGCCCCTCGGGCTCACGCCCAGCGATATCTTTTCGTCATGTCTTGTTGCTTCAACAATACTTAAAATATACCGCTCAACTGCATCGGAAACCTTCACCGCAGAAAATGATGCCTGAGCCTCTGTTACTTCACTTCCTGCAGCCACTGTCCTTAGAGCTGCCGAAGGATCTGAATTCCGAAAGCGCTGAAGAATCATCCTGCCTTCCTGCTCTGAAGGGTACCCCATTCTCAGCCGCATAAAGAACCTGTCCAATTGAGCCTCCGGCAGCGGGAAGGTGCCTCTTGTCTCCACAGGATTCTGTGTAGCAATAACAAAGAAGGGTGTATTTAGCCGTCTGGTATCGCCGTCCACCGTTACCTGACCTTCCTCCATACATTCCAGTAAGCTTGACTGCGTTCTTGGTGTTGCTCTGTTGATTTCATCCGCCAGTACAATGTTGGAAAACAGAGGGCCGGGCCTGAAAATAAAATCTCCCCGCTTTTGATCAAAATAATTGATTCCTGTAATGTCCGAAGGCAGCAAATCCGGTGTAAACTGAATCCTTTTAAAATCACAGTCAATGGATTTTGAAAGGCATTTTGCCAGCATGGTCTTCCCGACGCCGGGGACATCCTCAAGTAAAACATGTCCCGCACAAAGGAGTGATATCAATACCATTTCGGTAGTATCCTCCCTGCCGACAAGTACCTTTGATATATTGCCTTTGATTTCATCGGCAAGCTTCTTAATTTCTTCCAGTTTCATTTTGACCTCCATATTCGCGATGTGCCCCAAATAAGCCATCTGATCGGGTACACAAAAATCACCGAAATACATAGATTGATCTGCCACCATACTATCATCTGTCCTATTTGAAAGCAAGCAATAATTCCCTATACATTAAAAAAGCGGGATGCCCGTGTAAATGAGCGTCCCGCTTTCATATTCAACCTAATATAGCCTCCGGCCTCTTACCCCTCCAGCATTGCCTGGGCAAAGCTTTCTCCAAAAGCGACACACTGCCGGTGCTCGTCCTGTGTGATTCTGTATTTAAAGCTCAAAGGTGCCAGTGGAATTTTAAATCCGGCAGCTTCCAGAGTTGCACTAATATTCTTTGGTGCCTCACCACTCCAGCCATAACTGCCAAAGCCAGCTCCCAGCTTACCTTTGAATTTATGGGCTTTTACCTCTTCCAGTAAGCCTGCTGTCTCTCTCAAAACTGCATTATTTACAGTGCAGCTTCCGATAATGACACCCTTCGCCTTAAACAAATCCGTTATCAGATCACTCGGGTCCGTCAACGCCACATTAAACAGCTTATATCGCACTCCCTTTGCCTGCAAACCTTCTGCTATCGCTTCTGCCATGCTTCTGGTAGCATTGTACATAGTGTCGTAAATGATCGCAGCAAACCCTTCATTATACTCCTGGGACCACTCATAATATTTGTCAATGATTTGCATAGGATCCTTCCGCCATATAATGCCATGACTTGGGGCAATCATTTCGATCGGCAGACCCAGTTTCTTTATTTCATCAATCTTCCTTTTAATCAAAGCACTAAACGGAGTCAATATATTGGCATAATATTTAATAGCTTCCTCAAACAGCTCGCAGCTATCCACTTCATCATTAAATAGAGAGAGCCCTGCGTAATGCTGTCCAAAAGCATCATTGGAAAGCGCGGTAGCTGCTCCCTTTACATAGGTCAGCATGCTGTCGGGCCAGTGTATCATCTGCATCTCAACAAAAACAAGCTCGTACTTACCGATACTGACAGTGTCTCCTGTTTTAACAATATTCAAATTCAAATCGTCTTTGTGAAAATGCTTTTTAATGATATCGGCACCGTTCTTTGTACAATAGATTGGTATATTTGCAGAAGGCAGACGGTCCAGCAAATATCCCAAGCTTCCTCCATGGTCCGGCTCGCAATGGTTAATAACAATCATGTCAATATTTTCAAGACCAATTTCCTTATCAAGCTTTTCAACAAACTCTTCCTTGTAAGGATCCCAGACGGTATCAACGAGAACCGTTTTTTCATCCCTTATTAGATATGAATTATAGGATGAACCTCTGTGAGTGGAAAGCTCATGTCCATGAAAATGTCTAAGTCCCCAGTCCTTAATACCAACCCAATAAATATTTTCCTTAATTTCTACCATGGCTATCTCTCCTCTATTTCATATTTAAATAACGCAGCGGGGTATCCATTGTCTCGTTATAACACATCGGTTCAACGAGGCGCGTTAGATACGCTCGCCGCCTGAAAACCAAATCGGTGCCCACCACGTATATAAGGGGGGACATCTTTCCTCTCGTTATTATTACCCAACAGGGCATATAGTAAAACATGATTTCCAATAATTATCGAACGTGGTTTAGTTTCACAAGATAAAAGAAAAAGCCGCCCTTTTTTAAAAGACGGCTCTTTGCTTTTAGTGATTACTCAATGATTCCAGTAACAGTACCGGATCCAACAGTTCTGCCACCTTCACGGATAGCAAATCTCAAGCCTTCTTCCATAGCGATGGGAGTGATGAGCTTGATTGTCATTTCAATGTGGTCGCCGGGCATGCACATTTCAACGCCTGCAGGAAGTTCAGCAACACCTGTAACGTCAGTCGTTCTGAAATAGAACTGAGGTCTGTAACCATTGAAGAAAGGAGTATGTCTGCCGCCTTCATCCTTGGTCAGAACGTAAACCTGTGATTTAAAATGTGTATGTGGTTTGATTGAACCGGGCTTTGCAATAACCTGCCCTCTTTCAATTTCGTTTCTCTGAACGCCTCTGAGCAGACAACCGATATTGTCACCGGCAACAGCCTGATCAAGAAGCTTTCTGAACATTTCAACACCGGTAACAACGGTCTTTCTTGGAGCATCCATCAAACCAACGATTTCAACTTCTTCTCCAACTTTAACCTGTCCTCTTTCAACCCTACCGGTTGCAACTGTACCACGACCTGTAATGGAGAATACGTCCTCGACAGGCATAATGAACGGTTTGTCAGTTGCTCTCTCAGGATCTGGAATAAAGGCATCTACTTGATCCATCAAATCAAGAATTGGCTTATATTTCGGATCACTGATATCTGTTGAAGTGCATTCAAGAGCATCCAAAGCAGATCCTCTTACGATGGGAATATTGTCACCGTCAAATTCATAAGAGCTCAGCAGTTCTCTGAGTTCCATTTCAACCAGCTCGATGAGTTCTTCGTCATCTACCATATCGCACTTGTTCAGGAAAACAACGATGTAAGGAACACCAACCTGACGAGCGAGAAGAATGTGCTCTCTAGTCTGGGGCATCGGTCCGTCTGCTGCTGAAACAACAAGAATAGCACCATCCATCTGAGCCGCACCAGTGATCATGTTCTTAACATAGTCAGCATGGCCGGGGCAGTCAACGTGTGCATAATGTCTTTTTTCTGTTTCATACTCTACGTGAGATGTTGAAATCGTGATTCCTCTTGCTTTCTCTTCCGGAGCCTTGTCAATCTGGTCATATGCTGTGAAGTTCGCTTTGCCCTGGAAACCCAATACCTTGGTGATAGCAGCTGTCAAAGAAGTCTTACCGTGGTCAACGTGACCAATCGTTCCAATGTTAACGTGGGGTTTTGTTCTTTCAAATTTAGCCTTACCCATTGTAAAATCTCCTCCCTTGTTCAGTAAATACTGAATATAATTATTTTAGTATGTTATTGATATACTGCAAACATTGAGCAAGATATTGTCTGATTTTGCAGTATATTAACTTGCGTATGATCATCGCAAAAAGGATTCTTCCCCTGTTCCTTCTTCGTGATCCCTGCTTACTTCAGAATTGCTTCCTGAATATTTCTGGGAACCTCTTCGTAGTGGCTGAATTGCATTGTAAACACGCCTCTTCCCTGGGTTCTGGAACGAAGCTCGGTCGCATAGCCGAACATATTAGCAAGGGGTACCTGTGCGGTAATAACCTGTGCACCATTACGGTTCTCCATGCCTTCAATCCTTCCTCTGCGGGAATTCAAATCACCGATGACGTCTCCCATGTATGTCTCAGGTACTACTACATCCACTTTCATAATAGGCTCAAGGAGTACAGGGTCTGCCTTGCGGCAACCATCCTTAAAGCCCATGGAGCCGGCTATTTTAAAGGCCATTTCAGATGAATCGACATCGTGGTAGGAACCGTCAACCAATGTTACTTTAACATCAAGCATTTGGTAACCCCCCAGAACACCATTCTTCATAGCATCCTGTATACCTTCGTCGATTGGTGAAATATATTCCTTTGGAATAGCACCGCCGACAATCTTGTTGATAAAGGTATATCCGGTGCCCGGCTCCTGCGGTTCGATTTCCAGTACACAATGACCGTACTGTCCTCTTCCGCCGGATTGTCTGACGAATTTACCTTCCGACTTGACTGCCTTGCGTATCGTTTCCTTGTATGCCACCTGTGGCTGTCCGACATTGGCCTCTACTTTGAATTCTCTCATCATTCTGTCAACAATGATTTCAAGATGCAATTCTCCCATACCTGAAATGATTGTCTGACCAGTCTCGGGATCCGTATGCGCCTTGAAGGTAGGATCCTCTTCTGAAAGCTTCATCAGAGCCATTGTCATCTTATCCTGCCCTGCTTTGGTCTTTGGCTCCACTGCAATATGAATAACAGGCTCAGGGAAATCCATGGATTCAAGTATAACCGGAGCATTTTCACTGCAGAGCGTATCTCCGGTGGTAGTGTCTTTGAGACCTACCGCAGCAGCAATATCTCCGGAATACACCACATCGATGTCCTCCCGGTGGTTTGCATGCATCTGAAGAATCCTTCCGATTCTTTCCTTTTTACGCTTTGTAGAATTATATACATATGACCCGGAGTTCAACTTACCGGAATAAACCCTGAAAAAGCACAGCTTGCCAACAAAAGGATCTGCCATGATTTTGAATGCAAGAGCTGAAAATGGACCTTCGTCATCTGCAGGTCTCTCAATCACTGTATCTTCATCATCCGCCGAAACTCCTCTGATAGCAGGCACATCCAATGGCGAGGGCATATAAGCCACAACAGCATCCATAAGCTGCTGCACGCCCTTATTTTTATAAGACGATCCACATGTTACTGGAATCATGTGCACCGATATGGTAGCACTCCTGATTCCGGCACGTATTTCCTCTTCGGTCAGTTCTTCACCTTCAAGGTATTTATTCATCAAGTTCTCGTCTTGTTCAGCAACAGCTTCAATTAAAATGTTACGATATTTATCAACAATATCGATCATATCCTCCGGTACCGGCTCTTCGTCCAGTACCTTGCCCAAATTGTCGTGATAATAAACAGCTTTTTGGGTAACCAGATCGATAATCCCCTGGAAATTTTCTTCCTTGCCGATAGGTAACTGAATCGGAACAGCATTTGCTTTGAGTCTGTCCTTCATCATCTTGATGCAGTTAAAGAAATCTGCACCCATAATATCCATTTTATTAACGTATGCAATCCTTGGAACGTTGTACTTGTCAGCCTGCCTCCATACGGTTTCAGACTGAGGCTCAACGCCTCCCTTCGCACAGAAAAGTGTTACTGAACCATCGAGAACTCTCAGAGATCTTTCAACCTCGACCGTAAAGTCAACGTGCCCCGGCGTATCAATAATATTTATCCTATGATCCTTCCACTGAGCAGTAGTAGCTGCAGAGGTGATTGTAATACCTCTCTCCTGCTCCTGCTCCATCCAGTCCATAGTTGCTGCACCTTCATGAGTTTCACCCATTTTATGCAGTCTACCTGTATAGTACAGGATTCTTTCTGTTGTAGTGGTTTTACCGGCATCAATATGAGCCATAATACCGATGTTTCTTGTTTTTTCCAAACTGAATTGCCTGGGCATAATTGCCTCCTTTCTTCCTCGATAAGTTCAATCACATATCATGCAAAAACCCTTCATTCTCCGGCCTTTGCATGATATTACCAACGATAGTGAGCGAAAGCCTTATTGGCCTCTGCCATCTTATGGGTATCTTCCTTCTTCTTGAAGGCTCCGCCCATACCATTGACAGCATCCATGATTTCTCCCGCAAGTCTTTCCTTCATCGTCTTTTCGCCTCTCGCACGAGAATAGTTTGTCAACCATCTCAGACCAAGAGCTTGCCTTCTTTCGGGTCTGACTTCCATTGGCACCTGATAGGTTGCACCGCCGACCCTTCTGGCTTTTACTTCCAATACAGGCATAATATTATTCATAGCCTGCTCAAATACTTCAAGTGGTTCCTTGCCGGTCTTTTCCTTGATAATATCAAATGCGTCGTAGCAGATTTTCTGAGCTACTCCCTTTTTACCATCAAGCATGATATTGTTGATAAGCTTCGTCAACACTTTATCATTATAAATCGGATCCGGCAGAACGTCTCTTTTTGGAGTATGTCCTTTTCTTGGCACTTTACTTCCCTCCTTTTTTCAGGTATTTTCCCTAATCATCTTTACCGAGGTACTCGGGATCTTATGATCCTCGTCAGTGCTTCCGTACATGTAATATATTTCAACAGCAACCCTCACATTACTTTAGTAAAAACCAACAGTAATAGTTATGTCACTTAACTCAATCTATATACAAAATACTTGGCACCTTTACTGCTTTGACCTTAGTCAACACATTTACTTCTTAGCTGCGCCAGCTTTTGGTCTCTTTGCTCCATACTTGGAACGACCTTGCATTCTCTTAGCAACACCAGCTGTATCCAATGTACCTCTTACGATGTGGTACCTGACACCAGGGAGATCTTTAACCCTGCCGCCTCTGATCAGAACAACACTGTGCTCCTGAAGATTGTGGCCGATTCCGGGGATATAAGCCGATACTTCGATTCCGTTTGTCAAACGCACCCTTGCAACCTTTCTCAATGCTGAGTTCGGTTTCTTCGGAGTGGTTGTTCTGACTACAGTGCAAACGCCTCTTTTTTGTGGCGAGCTGCTTTCAACAGGCTTCTTCTTCAGTGAGTTGAAACCTCTTTGAAGAGCTGGAGCAGTGGATTTGTATTCGACTGTTTCCCTTCCTTTTCTGACCATCTGATTAAATGTTGGCATCTATACACCTCCTTTCACGGTATAAGTAATATTTAAATGAAGTTATACCCTGTGTCGTGTCGCTTTACTACTTTAACAAACAAACTGCTGAAGCACCGACCTCAATGCCGCAAGCCTTACCAAGCTGTTTCATTGTGTCAATATACTCCAGTTTTACTGAATTGGAGAGGCAAAGCTCCCTAAGGCTTCCGACAATCTTCTCGTCAGCATCTTTTGCAATAAACACCACTTTCGCAGAATTGTTTTCTACTGCTTTCAGCGTCTGTTTGATTCCAATTGCCTTATTACTGCTTTTTAACTCCTCTAGCACAAGTGAGCACCTTACCCCTCTTCAATTTCTAATGGGGGCAAACCCCCATACCCCCTCGCTTCGGGTAAAATAAATTCGCCCTACGCTACACTTCGTGCGCCACGCCTAAACGTGGCGTTTGAACAACGTCAATGGGGGATTGTAACCCGCCACTGACAGCTTTTTCAATCTGAAAACCGTCATCAAGGCTTTTTGCTTAAGCAAAAGAGTCCAGGAGAGGTGGGTGACTGTGACGTTGTTCAATTTAGGCTAAACGCATATACCAGCCGAAATTCGCACTGAAATATTTTATCACCGCAACCAACCCTTTGTCAAGACATACGTATCCCGGTGTATCCGCAGGGGCGGCTTGAAAGCCGACCCTACTCAGTAACTGTGCTTATACTGATATCCTTGTATCTGCTCATTCCAGTTCCGGCAGGAATCAGCTTACCTATAATAACATTTTCCTTTAGTCCGACAAGAGGATCTACTTTACCCTTGATTGCAGCCTCCGTCAATACCCTTGTCGTTTCCTGGAAGGATGCTGCAGACAGGAAGGACTCCGTAGCCAGTGATGCCTTGGTAATACCAAGAAGAGTGCGCTTACCGGTTGCCGGCCTCAGACCTTCTGCCGTAACTCTTTCATTTTCATCCTCGAAATCAAACATATCTACCAGTCCGCCGGGCAACATATTGGTGTCGCCGGCATCTTCGATCTTGACCTTTCTGAGCATCTGTCTGATGATTACTTCTATATGCTTATCGTTGATGTCAACACCCTGCAATCTGTAAACTCTTTGTACCTCCTGCAGCAGATAAGCCTGAACTCCCTTGATTCCTTTGATCTTCAATATATCATGAGGATTAACGGAACCTTCGGTGATTTCATCACCGGCTTCCACGGTATCCCCTTCTGAAACCTTTATCCTTGAGCCGTAGGTAATTGCATAAGTACGTGACTCGCCATCCTCCGATGTTATGATGACTTCTCTCTTTTTCTTTGTGTCGCTGACCTTTACCGTACCCGGAATTTCTGAAATAACGGCAAGACCCTTTGGCTTTCTCGCTTCAAAAAGTTCCTCAACACGGGGGAGACCCTGAGTGATATCATCACCCGCAACACCACCGGTGTGGAAGGTTCTCATCGTAAGCTGCGTACCGGGTTCACCGATGGACTGCGCTGCAATAATACCGACGGCCTCACCAACATTCACATCCTCATTGGTTGCAAGGTTGGCGCCGTAACATTTTGCACAAACACCATATTCAGAGTGACAAGTCAGCATGGATCTGATCTTGACCTTCTTAAGTCCTGCTTTAACAGCTCTCTCGGCATCCGCATCCGAAATCTTCTTGTCACCCTCTATCACTACTTCTCCTGTTTCGGGGTGGAGTACAGGTTCAACGGTATATCTGCCTACCAGTCTTTCAGCAAGGCCTTCAATAATCTCATTTCCGTCCTTAATGTCACCGACTTCGATTCCCTTCTTCGTACCACAGTCGATCTCTCTGACGATAACATCCTGACTGACATCAACCAGACGGCGTGTCAGGTAACCTGAGTCCGCAGTTCTGAGTGCTGTGTCGGCAAGACCTTTTCTAGCTCCATGTGTAGATATGAAGTATTCCAAAACATTAAGTCCTTCACGGAAGTTGGCCCTGATCGGTATTTCCAGCGTCCTTCCTGATGTATCGGCCATCAGCCCTCTCATACCTGAAAGCTGCTTGATCTGGCTGATACTTCCTCTTGCACCAGACTGTGACATCATGAATATCGGGTTGAACCGATCAAGTGTTTCCAACAAAGCCTGCGTCAGGTTTTCACCTGTCTCTGTCCAAGCCTGTATAACAGAGTTGTATCTTTCTTCTTCCGAAATAAGACCTCTCTTATACATCTTCGTAATGTTGTCGATTCTTTCTTCGGTTTCACCGATATACTTCTGCTTTACGTCCGGTATAACCATATCGGAAACGCTGACAGTAATGGCACCCTTGGTAGAGTATTTAAAGCCAAGCGATTTGATTTTATCAAGCACTTTCGCGGTTTCTGTAGTCCCGTGTACCTTTATGCACTTGTCGATGATTCGGCCGAGTTCCTTCTTTGTAACAAGTGTTGTGATTTCAAGATCAAAAAGCTTGTCAGGTGTTGTTCTGTCAACAAAGCCCAAGTCCTGCGGAATCGCCTCATTGAACAGCAGCTTGCCTACCGTAGTGGTAATGATCTTTGAAACCGGTTTTCCATCAATCTCCTTGGTAAGTCTTATCTTTATTTTTGCATGAAGTCCCAGATACCCGGATTCATAAGCCATAACAGCTTCATCAAGAGAACCGAATGTCTTACCCTCACCAGGCTCACCATCACGCTCAATGGTTAGGTAGTAGCTTCCGAGTACCATATCCTGCGTCGGTACCGTAATCGGTTTGCCATCCTTCGGAGCCAGCAGGTTATTTGCCGAAAGCATCAGGAATCTGGCCTCTGACTGGGCTTCTGCCGAAAGAGGTACGTGTACTGCCATCTGGTCGCCGTCAAAATCCGCATTATATGCAGTACATACCAGAGGATGGAGTTTTAATGCTCTGCCTTCTACCAATACAGGCTCAAATGCTTGAATACCAAGCCTGTGCAGCGTAGGAGCACGATTCAGCAGTACGGGGTGTTCCTTGATTACTTCCTCCAGTACATCCCAAACTTCAGTTTTTACTCTCTCTACCATTCTTTTTGCACTTTTGATATTGTGTGCAAGTCCGTCATTGACAAGCTTCTTCATTACAAAAGGCTTGAATAGCTCCAATGCCATTTCCTTCGGAAGTCCACACTGGAATATTTTTAATTCAGGACCGACAACGATAACAGAACGGCCTGAATAGTCAACACGTTTTCCCAGCAGATTCTGACGGAAACGTCCCTGCTTACCCTTGAGCATATCGGAAAGAGATTTTAAAGGTCTGTTTCCGGGGCCTGTTACCGGCCTGCCTCTTCTGCCGTTGTCAATCAGAGCATCAACAGCTTCCTGCAGCATCCTCTTCTCATTTCTTACAATAATGTCAGGCGCCCCAAGGTCAAGAAGTCTCTTCAAACGGTTATTTCTATTGATCACACGTCTATAAAGATCATTGAGATCCGATGTGGCAAATCTGCCGCCATCCAACTGTACCATCGGGCGAAGCTCCGGCGGAATAACAGGTACAACATCCAGAATCATCCATTCAGGTCTGTTATGGGATAGTCTGAAGGCTTCAATAACCTCCAATCTCTTGATGGTTCTGATTCTCTTCTGCCCTGTGGCATCTTCAAGCTCTGCCCGCAGTTCCTTGGAGTGCTTTTCCAAATCGATTTCCATCAGCAGTTCCTTCACTGCTTCAGCACCCATTGCCGCTTTAAATTTATATCCGAACTTATCGACGCTGTCTCTGTATTCCTTCTCCGTAAGTATCTGCTTTTTGGAGAGTGGAGTCTGTCCCGGGTCAATGACAACATACGATGCAAAATATAAAATCTTTTCAAGAGCTCGCGGGGACATATCAAGGATCAATCCCATACGGCTGGGTATGCCCTTAAAGTACCATATGTGTGAAACCGGTGCAGCGAGTTCTATGTGACCCATACGCTCTCTTCGTACCTTCGAACGGGTAACCTCAACGCCGCATCTGTCACAGACAATGCCCTTGTATCGGATCCTTTTATACTTTCCGCAATGGCACTCCCAGTCCTTCTGCGGTCCAAAAATTCTTTCACAGAAAAGGCCGTCTCTTTCAGGTTTCAACGTTCTGTAGTTAATTGTTTCAGGCTTCTTAACCTCTCCCCTTGACCATTCTCTGACTTTCTCGGGGGAAGCCAAACCTATCTTTATCGCATCAAAATTATTCATTTCAAACATGGCCTATTCTCCCTTCAAAAAATCTTCATCGTCCAGGCTGTCTGCAAAGCCGTCTTCTTCGGAGAATAAATCCTCACTCAGAGTATCATCAAGACTATCAACGGCACTACCGATTTCACCAAGATCGAAATCATCCATATCAATATCATCGTCTATGATGTCATCCCCGATTTCTTCATAATCGGTAAGCGGCACCTCGTCCTCACGACCTTCAATATTGACATTCAGTTCTTCCAGTTCGTCCTCTGTGGATTCCTTAATAGTGATTTCTTCACGTTCCTCAGAGTAAACCTTTACATCAAGTGCGAGGCTCTGCAATTCTTTGATCAGTACCTTAAACGATTCCGGAATACCCGGCTCCGGTACATTTTCACCTTTAACGATGGATTCATACGTCTTTACCCTGCCGACCACATCATCCGATTTGACCGTAAGTATTTCCTGTAAGGTATACGCAGCACCATATGCCTCAAGAGCCCAAACTTCCATTTCTCCGAATCTCTGTCCGCCGAACTGGGCTTTACCGCCCAAAGGCTGCTGTGTAACAAGAGAGTAGGGGCCGGTTGAGCGGGCATGAATTTTGTCATCAACCAGATGCGCCAGCTTAAGTATATACATATATCCTACTGTAACACGGTTTTCAAAAGGAGTTCCTGTTCTTCCGTCGTACAATATGGTCTTTCCGTCTTCAGACAACCCTGCTTTTATCAGTGTTTCTACGATATCATTCTCGGTAGCGCCGTCAAAAACAGGAGTCGCAATTTTCCAGCCAAGTGCTTTAGCCGCATAACCAAGATGAACCTCCAGTACCTGACCGATATTCATACGGGATGGTACACCTAACGGATTCAATACGATTTCAAGTGGTGTCCCGTCCGGAAGGAAAGGCATATCCTCTTCAGGGAGTATCCTTGAAATAACACCCTTGTTACCATGTCTTCCAGCCATTTTATCTCCCACAGATATCTTTCTTTTCTGTGCGATATAGCATCTAACCAGTTGGTTTACTCCCGGAGGCAGCTCATCTCCATTTTCTCTGGTGAATACCTTGACATCAACAATAATACCGGATTCACCATGTGGAACTCTGAGAGAAGTATCTCTGACTTCTCTTGCCTTTTCTCCGAATATTGCTCTGAGCAGTCTTTCCTCAGCTGTCAGCTCCGTTTCACCCTTAGGTGTTACCTTACCGACAAGTATATCTCCCGACCTGACCTCAGCACCAATTCGGATAATACCTCTGTCATCCAGATCCTTTAAAGATTCCTCGCTGACATTGGGTATATCCCTGGTGATCTCTTCAGGCCCAAGTTTGGTATCTCTGGCTTCCGATTCATACTCTTCAATATGAATCGAGGTAAATACATCATCCTTCACAAGCTTTTCACTGATCAGGATAGCATCCTCATAGTTGTAACCTTCCCAGGTCATAAAGCCGATCAGTATGTTCTTTCCGAGTGCAATTTCGCCGGTGTCTGTGGATGGGCCATCGGCTATCACATCACCTTTTTCAAGCACATCGCCTTTTCTTACGATAGGTCTCTGATTGATGCAGGTGCCCTGATTGGAACGAATATATTTCAAAAGCTTATAAACATCTTTTTTACCGCTTTTCGTGCGGATAACAATTTCATTTGCTGCAACCTTTTCGACTGTGCCTGCATTGCGTGCCAGTAAAACCGTACCGGAATCCTTCGCGGCTTTATATTCAATTCCGGTGCCGATAATTGGCGATTGGGGCTTGATAAGCGGCACTGCCTGACGTTGCATGTTGGACCCCATCAGCGCACGGTTGGCGTCATCGTTTTCGAGGAACGGGATCATGGCTGTCGCCACGGAAACCAACTGTTTCGGTGAAACATCCATGTAGTCGACACGGCTGCTTTCGACCTCAAGAATATCATCCTTGTATCTTGAAAGCACCTTTTTGTCCGCAAACCAGTTTTTATCATCCAGTGGCTCATTGGCCTGGGCAACAATGTATTTATCTTCCTCGTCCGCAGTAAGGTATATAATTTCATCGGTGATAACACCGTTTTGCTTGTCTACCCTTCTGTATGGCGCTTCAATAAAACCGTATTCATTGATCCTTGCAAAGGTGCTCAATGAACCGATAAGTCCAATGTTCGGGCCTTCAGGAGTCTCAATAGGACACATACGGCCATAGTGGGAGTGATGTACGTCACGGACCTCAAAGCCTGCTCTCTCTCTGCTGAGACCTCCCGGTCCCAAAGCACTGAGCCTTCTTTTATGAGTCAGCTCCGCAAGCGGGTTGGTCTGATCCATAAACTGTGATAACTGACTGCTTCCGAAAAATTCCTTTATTGCTGCCGCCACCGGTCTGATGTTGATCAGGGCCTGTGGTGTCACAATGTCAATATCCTGAATGGTCATTCTTTCCCTGACCACTCTTTCCATTCTAGCAAGACCTATTCTGAATTGATTCTGCAGAAGCTCTCCCACACAACGCAGTCTTCTGTTCCCGAGATGGTCAATATCATCAGGGTCGCCGATACCATAATTTAAATGAATAATATAGTTGATAGAAGAAATAATATCCTCAACAGTAATATGTTTTGGAACCAGCTCATCGATATTTTCCTTCAGTGCTTTCTTAAGATCCGCCTCTGATGGATTTTCCTCCATGAGCTTTTTGAGAGTTTCATATCGGACCTTTTCCGTTATGCCGAGATCGGATATGTCAAAATCCACGAAGTTCTTAAGATCCACAGTGCCGTTTCCGAGCACTCTGACTCTTTTCCCTTCCACACTGAGATAAACGGAGTTGATTCCTGCATTCTGGATTTCCTGCGCCTTTTCCCGCTCAATGATCTCATCCTCTGCCACAAGGATTTCTCCTGTCAGCGGGTGTACAATTTTTTCAGCAGATCGGAATCCGCTAATTCTAGAAGCGATTGAAAGCTTTTTGTTGAATTTGAACCTTCCGAATTTAGCAAGGTCATATCTTTTTGCATCAAAAAACAGACCGTTTAAAAGTGTTGTCGCACTTTCAACTGTCGGCGGTTCACCCGGACGAAGCCTTTTATATATTTCAATAAGACCCTCATCGGTTGTCTTGGCATTGTCCTTTTGGATTGTATTCAAAATCCGTTCATCATCACCGAGAAGCTCAGTAATAGCTAAATCCGTTCCATATCCCAGAGCACGCAGCAATACTGTCAACGGAAGCTTTCTTGTTCTGTCGATTCTAACCGACATCACATCGTTGGAATCCGTCTCGTATTCAAGCCAGGCGCCACGGTTGGGTATTACGGTTGCAGAAAATAGCGGCTTCCCTGTTTTGTCCAGTTTGGAGGAATAATAAATGCCCGGTGATCTGACCAACTGACTTACAATGACTCTTTCTGCACCATTTATTACAAATGTGCCATTGTCCGTCATCAATGGGAAATCACCCATAAAGATTTCCTGCTCCTTCACTTCGCCTGTCTCTTTGTTGATCAGGCGAACCTTTACCTTAAGAGGAGCCGAATATGTAGTATCTCTTTCCTTGCACTCCTCAACACTGTACTTTGGATTGTCATCTTCCAGTTTATAGTCTGGAAATTCAAGTATCAAGTTGCCGGTATAGTCCATAATCGGCGAAACGTCCCTGAATACTTCCCGGAGTCCCTCTTCCAAAAACCATTTGTACGAGTTCTTCTGTACTTCGATAAGATTGGGCATTTCCAGGACTTCGTCAATCTTGGAATAACTCATTCTCGTATTCCGGCCCAATTGAATGGGATGTACCATTAATAATCACCTCATAAATTATGACTTGTTGTAAATTGAACATCTCCCGAAATTTTTCGCTTCTTTAATAATGTAAAGATGTGTACCGCAGCGAAAATTTTCGTTTTTGCATGAAAAAGTACGCTCATGCAATACAACCGGATCATCGGCGAAATCCTCAGATACGCTGATGTATATTTAAGCTTTTAGTAGTATTATTAAAAGCTTTAAGGGGCTACTACAACGGGGCGGCAAATTATTACGTAAATTTGCCTCAGTAATAAATTATTAACAAATCTTGTCTAATTTATTCCCCTGTGTTATAATCAACTTGTCGGTAAATTTAAGTCAATTGTCTTCAAAGCAGTACAAGTCTGAGCTTATAACGCAGTTTATAATTCTAACATATCCTTGTCAACTTGTCAACGGATATTTTTGTGCCTACCATGGCTTTTTTTATGCCCTTCCATGGTTCATAGATGGCTAAAAAAGCGTAAAAAATACGCTGTACTCGTCTGCCATAAACGCGATCTGTCTCTCGGCTTTCAAGAGTATTCTGCTCAGTACATCCCCGCAAAAGACAAAGGCCGTCTGCCGCTGGCGATATCCTCGTACAGAGGTGCACTTTTAAAAACCTTAATAAAGGAAGGAAACAACTATTCGGCTGTCAAGAGCGGCATAAAGGACGGGCTTAGCAATTTCCTGTACAGAAAGACAATGAGAAGACCGATGATTATTCCAGTAATTGTAGAGGTTCAGCCATAAAATATGCTAAAAAGCTATAGAGAGTGGGAGTGTGTAAAGTATACACCTCCCATATTAATTGACAAAAGACACAGGAACTGTATATAATTGATGATAATTTATTGCAAATAATAATGTAGTATGGAGGTACGGAGATGAAAAGAATGGCAAGAGCTATGGCAGTTTTACTGGCCATGGCAGTATTTGTAGTACTTGCAGGTTGTTCACAGGAAAAGAAGAACCCCGAGGTTGGTATTATCCAGTACATGGAGCATGTTGCGCTGGATTCGGCACGGGAAGGCTTTATCAACGCATTAAAGGATAACAGCTATGTTGAGGGTGAAAATATTACCTTTGACGTTCAAAATGCTCAGGGAGATCAAACAAATCTATCTACCATAAGTGATCGCTTTGTCAGCAACAAAGTAGATTTGGTGTTGGCTATTGCTACGCCGGCAGCTCAGTCAATCGCCGGGAAAACCACTAAAATTCCTATTCTCGGAACAGCTATCACCGATTATGTGGACGCAAGATTAGCCCAATCCAATGAAGCACCGGGTCTGAATGTGAGTGGAACAACAGACATGAATCCAATTAAAGAACAAATCGAGTTGCTTGTAAAACTAGTCCCGGATGCCAAAACTGTAGGTGTTCTCTATACCTCAAGTGAGGACAATTCTATTCTTCAGGCTGCAATTGCAAAAGAAAATATTGAAGCCATGGGGCTTAAGTATGTAGAGGTTACAGTCAGTAATTCCAACGATGTACAGCAAGCAACCCAATCAATCGTAGAAAAATGCGACGCCATTTACATACCCACGGATAATACCTTCGCAACAGCGATGCCTACAGTTCATGGAGTGACTTCTAAATCCAAGACACCTGTTATTTGCGGTGAAGCGGGAATGGTAGAGTCCGGAGGATTAGCAACTCTTGGTATAAACTATTATGATTTAGGCTATCAAACAGGTCTTATGGCAGTCAAAATTTTGAAGGGTGAGGCTGAATCTGCTTCAATGCCAATTGAAAAAGCAAATAAGTTTGATTTTGCTATAAATGGAACAGTTGCTGAAGAAATCGGCTTGGAAATCCCAGCCGACCTTGCTCAATATGTTATTGGTAAATAAAACCAATGGACTTCTTCGAGTTCATTAGGGTTTATTTTTACGGTCAGAAAAGGATGGATTAAGTATGCTGGAGATAATTAAAGGTGCTGTTTCGCTGGGTTTGTTATGGGCTATAATGACAATAGGAGTATATATAACCTATCGGATTTTGAACATTGCAGACCTTACGGTGGAAGGCAGTATAGCTATGGGTGCGGCAATTGCGGCACAAGCTATTACAAATGGTATTAATCCCTATGTTGCAACCGGGATTTCTCTTTTGGGAGGAATGGCTGCTGGACTGGTAACGGGTATTTTGCACACTAAGCTTAAAATTCCCGCTTTGCTATCCGGTATCCTTACCATGATAGCACTTTACTCTATCAATCTTCGTGTGCTTGGCAAAGCGAGTCTTTCATTGCTGCGCATGGATACTGTTTATACAGTGTTTGAGAAGCTTGGTCTGGAATCCTCCTGGTCTATTATTATACTTGGATTTCTATGTGTTACCGTAGTAATTTGTTTTTTGTACTGGTTTTTCGGGACAGAGATTGGTTGTGCTATAAGAGCGACAGGAAATAATCCGAAAATGGTCAGAGCCCAGGGAATAAACACAAATAACATGATAATTCTCGGACTGGTTATCAGTAACGGGCTTGTGGCATTAAGCGGAGCTCTTATAGCACAGAACCAGACCTTTGCTGATGTACAAATGGGTGCCGGATCTATTGTTATTGGTCTAGCATCGGTAATTATCGGCGAAGTGCTTTTTGGAAAACGGAATTTTATGATGAGGCTTGTTTCGCTTGCACTTGGGGCAATTACATATCGAATAATAATTGCTTTTGTATTGAAGCTTGGGATGCACAGCAATGATCTAAAGCTCTTTACTGCTATAACAGTGGCAATAGCTTTGGCTCTTCCGATTATTAAGGCCTATCTCAATCCTCCCAAAATATCAATCGAAGAGAAAGAGTAGCCGATGCAAAGATTCCAATGGAGGTTAAAATGCTTAAGGTAAACGGAGTATATAAGGTGTTTAATCCCGGAACAGTCAACCAAAAGATAGCCTTGCGAAATGTCAGCATAGACTTGGAGGAAGGTGATTTTGTTACTCTTATAGGAGGCAATGGTGCAGGGAAATCCACACTGCTTAATTGTGTAGCTGGTGTATATGAAGTTGATAGAGGTACTATAAATATTGCGGGAACAGATGTGACAAAATTGCCTGAACACAAGCGTGCAACATTGCAGGGGCGAGTTTTTCAGGATCCAATGGTGGGGACCGCTTCCGATATGATTCTGGAAGAAAATTTAGCCCTAGCTTTACGGCGGGGTGAGCCCAGAGGATTTAAATGGGGAATAACAATCGAGGAAAGAGAAACCTACCGGCAAATGCTTTCACATTTGGACCTTGGGCTTGAAAACAGGCTCCATACTAAGGTGGGGCTGCTTTCGGGCGGTCAAAGACAAGCGATAACACTTCTAATGGCAACAATAAAAAGACCCAAGCTTCTCCTGTTGGATGAGCATACAGCAGCTCTTGACCCTAAAACAGCGGAAAGGGTGCTCTACCTGACAGATCAATTAATTTCGGAAAACAATTTAACCACTATGATGGTGACACACAACATGCGTGATGCCATTAAGCACGGAAACCGCCTTGTTATGATGCATGATGGTCGAATAATTCTGGATATCAGAGGTGAGGAAAAGAAGAAGTTAACCGTGGAAGCCCTTCTGGAGCGGTTTGGTATTGCATCCGGCCAGGAATTTGCCTATGACCGTGCGCTGCTGTCATAAAAAACTGATTTGGATAATTACTAAATAGAGTGGATCTCAGTAAATCTACTATCATTTTTAGACTTATAGGAAAACTACAAAAAAGAAAGACTGCAATAAAGGTTTTATCCTTTGGTGCAGTCTTTACTTATGCCTCCGCTTAAAGAGAGTCGTCAAAAATTTACTTTCGTAAATCCCTAAGTTGAACTCCCTTTAGGAGCACTTTTTTTATAACTTTTGCTTATTTGATTTCTACTGTAGCGCCAACTTCTTTGAATTTAGCTTCCATAGCGGCAGCTTCATCCTTGGAAACGTTTTCTTTAACAGTCTTAGGAGCACCGTCAACGAGATCTTTGGCTTCTTTGAGTCCAAGGCCTGTGATTTCTCTAACAACCTTGATAACTTTGATTTTCTCTGCGCCAACATCTTTGAGAACTACTTCGAACTCAGTTTTCTCTTCAGCTGCAGGAGCTGCTGCTGCGCCTGCTACAGGAGCTGCTGCTACTGCCATAGGAGCTGCTGCTGATACGCCGAATTCTTCTTCAAGAGCCTTTACAAGCTCGGACAGTTCCAATACTGTCAATGCCTTTACTTCTTCAATTAAATTTAAAACTTTATCACTAGCCATTTTAAAATACCTCCAAATAATTTTTATTTTAATTTATTCTTATTGAACCTACGCATTTGCCTTCTGTTCTGCTATTGCATTCAGAGCCACAACAAGACCTCTGATGTTCCCATTGAGAACGTTGACCAAACCGGATATCGGAGCATTGAATCCACCAAGAACTCTTGCAATAAGCACTTCTCTCGGCGGCAGTTCAGCGAGTGCCTTAATCCCGTCTGCATCAATAACTTTTCCTTCGACTACGCCAACTTTCAGCTCAAGCTTGTTATATTTCTTGGCATATTCACTTAAAATTTTTGCAGGAGCAACCGGATCAGTAGCGCTCGAAGCCATTGCAGTCGGACCGTTCAGGTATGTGTCCAGAGCTTCAAGTCCGTTCTCATTTGCAGCAAATCTGGTCAGCGTGTTTTTGACAACCTTGTAATCAACACCGGCTTTCCTCAATGCGCTTCTGAGATCCGTATCCTGCTCTACGGTTAAACCTCTGTAATCAGCAAAAACCATCGCCTTTGCCGCTTTCATCTTTTCACTGATTCCATCAACAACGACACGTTTTTGATTGATCGTTTTTTCCTTAGCCAAATCATCCACCTCCTTCATTCTGTGTAACAATAAAACCCTTGTATATCTACACACCGCAGACAGACAAGGGTTTAAGCACCTTATTAAAAACGCTCTACCTCGGCAGGCCGACTTCCGTCTGTTACGCTAATGCACCTACTGTCTGTGGTATGTCAAATATTAAATTAGCTTTTGGGGACATTCCTTGGACTTCAGTCCTTCAGAAGGAAAGGTGTGTCCCTCTTACCTTGTGAATATATTACAGCATTATTTACCCAATGTAAAGCATTTTCTCAAAGCTGTTATTCTGTCACCCTTGTGGGATTAACCTTTATACCTGGTCCCATTGTCGAGGTTACAACAACACTTTTGAGGTACTGGCCCTTTGCAGCAACTGGCTTAGCCTTTATGATGGCATCCATAAGTGTACGGAAATTGTCCACCAGTTTATCGGCGTCAAAGGATACTTTACCGATGGGGCAGTGAATAATGTTTGTTTTATCCAATCTGTATTCTATTTTACCGGCTTTGATATCGGTGATAGCTTTTGCTACATCCATCGTAACCGTTCCGGCTTTCGGGTTCGGCATGAGTCCCTTAGGACCAAGCACCTTACCAAGTCTGCCGACAACACCCATCATGTCAGGTGTTGCTACGACTACATCAAAATCAAACCAGTTTTCTTTTTGAATTTTTGCAACAAGGTCATCAGCACCAACATAGTCTGCTCCACCCTGTTCCGCTTCTTTCGCTTTATCGCCTTTTGCAAATACCAGCACTTTTACAACCTTACCTGTACCGTGCGGTAATACAACGGCTCCTCTGACCTGCTGGTCTGCATGTCTGGAGTCAACGCCGAGCTTTATATGGGCTTCAACTGTTTCATCAAATTTAGCTTTAGCAGTTTTCTTTGCCAGATCCATAGCCTGTGCCGGATCGTACAGCATTGCTCTGTCTACGAGCTTAGCGCTCTCAACGTATTTCTTTCCTCTCTTCATTACTATCCTCTCCTTTACGGCGATTTCGCGTCGCGAAATTCGCTTGTGTGGTAATATTTTCGGGAAATGATTCCCTCCCACTTTGCTGGTTGCATGGGCGAGCGTTCAGTTCAGCTGAACGACCAACCCCGGGCTGTTATTCCTCTACTACGATGCCCATGCTTCTGGCTGTTCCTGCTATCATACTGGCTGCCGTTTCAACGTTCGCTGCATTGAGGTCAGGCATTTTCAGTTCTGCAATTTTCCTTACTTCTGCCATTGAAATCTTAGCAACCTTGTCCATATTCGGCTTACCGGAACCGCTTTCGATTTTGCATGCCTTCTTCAGAAGCACTGCTGCCGGAGGAGTCTTTGTAATAAATGAAAAGGATCTGTCCGCATAAACTGTAATAACAACAGGAATAATCAATCCTGCGTCCTTAGCAGTCCTTTCATTGAACTCCTTACAAAATCCCATGATGTTAACACCATGCTGTCCTAAAGCTGGTCCAACCGGTGGAGCCGGAGTTGCCTTCCCCGCAGGAATTTGAAGCTTAACATAACCTGTAATTTTCTTTGCCATGGCTTATATCCACCTCCCAATCTTTTCTCATCGGAATTGCACTAAATTGCGCAGTTCAAAGCCTATTCGCCCCTTACTGCGCACATCTTACAATATCCATAATCTATAGAAAGAGACCTTTCGGTCTGCTTACTACCATTTTTACAGCTTTTGTATCTGTGTGAGCTCCAGTTCAACAGGTGTCTCCCTGCCAAACATGGAAACGGCCACCCTGACCTTCTTCTTTTCCATATTGATCTCTTCTACGATGCCTATGAAGTTTTCAAGAGGACCATTGGTAACACGTACATTGTCATTTACTTCATAATCAAGCATAGGTGCAAATTCTTCCACACCCATGGTTCGCACCTCTTCATCTGTAAGTGGAACCGGTTTGGATCCAGGTCCTACAAAGCCGGTAACACCTCTGGTATTTCTTACAACATACCAGGATTCATCGGTCATGACCATCTTAACCAGAACATAGCCGGGAAAAACCTTCCTCAAGGTAGCTTTTTTCTTGCCGTCCTTGATTTCGATCTGTTCTTCCATCGGAACAACAATGTCTAATATGTGTTCCTGCATACTTCTGTTCTCAACTATCTTCTCCAGATTGGCCTTTACCTTATTCTCATAGCCTGAGTAGGTATGTACAACATACCATTTGGCTATTTCGGGCATATCATTGACAAGCATCAGGTTTTATGTCCTCCTTCATTACCGCGCCAGAGTCCATTCCACTATTTTCGCAAGAACTGCGTCAGACACCCATATTACTGCGCCAATAAGAAAGCATATCATCAATACGGAAATAGTACTGTTGATAAGCTGGCTCTTTGTTGGCCAGATGACCTTTTTCAGTTCATTCCTAATATCCTTGAAGAACTTGACAATTTTTTTTCTGGCATTGGCCAGCTTGGATGTGCGTGCATTTTCGGTCATATGTGTGCACCTCCGCAATTTTATTTTGTTTCCTTGTGTACCGTATGCTTATGGCAGAACTTGCAGTATTTCTTCATTTCAATCCTATCAGGATCATTCTTTTTGTTTTTCATGGTATTGTAGTTTCTCTGCTTACAATCCATACAAGCCATTACAATTTTGACTCTCATTTGCGACACCTCCAGCCCCTGTTGTTAATATTTAGGGTGTATTGCACATTCGTCCGACCGGCAATTTTCAGCACTTCATATTTATAGCACAAAAAAAAGACCTCCATGACGGAGCAATAAATAATTTAACATATAACTGTATAAAAGTCAAGGAATTATTCTTCTATTAATTCATCAATGGGTGCTCCCGGCGGCACGATGGGGAATACTTTTTCATCCCTGTCAATCTCAAAGTTGATCAGTACCGGTGTGTCAACAGATGCAAGAGCTCTTTCAAATGCACCGTCAACTTCATCCGGACTGGTCACTCGAATTCCTATGGCACCATAAGCCTCTGCCAGCGCAACAAAGTCGGTTGCCCTGTCTATTGTTGTTGCAGAATACCGTCTGTCATAGAAAAGCTCCTGCCACTGCCTTACCATACCCAAAACCTGGTTATTCAACAATGCAATAATAATTGGCAGTTTATATTCCACTGCGGTAGCAAGCTCATTGCAATTCATGCGGAAGCTGCCGTCACCGGCAACATTGATTACCTTTTTATCCGGCCTGCCAAGCTGTGCGCCGATACATGCACCAAGACCATAGCCCATCGTTCCAAGTCCGCCTGAAGAAATAAACTGTCTTGGTAATGTATATTTGTAAAACTGAGCTGCCCAAAGCTGATTCTGTCCAACCTCTGTTGTAATAATGGCATCTCCGCCTGTAAGCTCATACAGCCTTTCAATGATAAACTGCGGCTTCAGCGTTCCGTTTTTTTCGTACTTAAGCGGATATTGGGATTTCCAGCCGGCAATTTTACTATTCCACTCCGTTCTTTCGCCTCCGGTAATTCTCGCTGTGATGCCGCGGATGATTTCCTTTATACTACCTACCAGCGGATAATCAACTGCAACATTCTTCCCTATTTCCGCCGGATCTATATCAATATGCATTATTTTTGCATTGGGGGCAAATCGTTTCACATCGCTGATGACCCTGTCACTGAATCTTGCACCGACCGCAATGAACAAATCCGTCTCAGATACAGCCTGGTTGGATGTTTTTGTCCCATGCATGCCCACAAGGCCTGTAAAGAGCTTATGAGTACCGGGAAATGAGCCAAGCCCCATTAAGGTGTTTGCCACCGGTATATTCGCTTTCTCTGCCAGTTCCAGCAGTTCTCTGTCGGCACCTGCTGTGGAAACTCCTCCGCCGGACAGAATGATCGGGGTTTTCGCTGTATCAATCATTTGGGCAGCCCTATCCAGTCTATCTGCAGAAACACTTTTTTCCGGCATTTGCTGCGTCACGGGAGACATGGGTTTATAATCAGCATACGCTGCGGTCACATCCTTACAGATATCCACCAGAACCGGTCCGGGACGTCCCGAAGCGGCAATGCTGAATGCCTCCCGCACAATTCCGGCCAGCTTCTCCACATCCTTGACAATATAATTATGCTTTGTAACCGGCATTGTGATTCCGGTTATATCAACCTCCTGAAAAGAGTCCTTTCCAAGCAGCGCTGTGGATACCTGCCCGGTTATTGCCACCATAGGCACCGAATCCATGTAGGCTGTTGCAATACCAGTAACAAGATTGGTTGCGCCGGGGCCTGAGGTCGCGATACATACCCCCGTTTTTCCTGTAGCCCGCGCATATCCGTCTGCCGCATGAGATGCTCCCTGCTCGTGGGAAGTGAGTATATGCTTTATATCTTTTCCTGCCTTATACAAGGCATCATATATATTCAGAACAGCACCGCCGGGGAAACCGAATACGGTATCCACTCCCTGCTCCTTCAAACACTCGATCAATATTTCAGCACCTGTTAATTTCTTCATATAACCTCCTGCATCCATGAAAAATACCCGACAAGCGCAAAGCTCTATCCTTCAGCCCTGAGCTTACTGCAATACTGCCCCGGTACTTGCTGACGTTACCAGTCTCGCATATCTGCCCAAATAGCCTTTGGTGATTTTGGGCTCCGGAGCTTTCCATTCGGACATCCTTCTTTTCAGTTCCTCATCCGGCACTTCTGCATTCAATTTACCTTCCGGAATATTGATGCTGATGATGTCTCCTTCCTGTACTACAGCTATCGTACCGCCCTCCATAGCCTCCGGCGACACATGCCCGATGGAAGCTCCTCTGGAGGCGCCGGAAAACCGCCCGTCAGTGATTAGTGCAACATCCTTGTCCAGTCCCATACCTGCTATGGCAGATGTAGGTCCCAGCATTTCTCTCATTCCCGGACCACCCTTCGGTCCTTCATAGCGTATGAGGACTACATCTCCTTTATTAATCTCTCCTGCGTAGATCTTCTCTATTGCCTCATCCTCCGAATCAAACACCCGGGCCGGGCCTTTGTGCACAAGCATTTCTGCCGCTACGGCAGAACGCTTTACCACAGCTCCGTCCATAGCGATATTACCACGCAGCACTGCAATTCCTCCAGTACTGCTGTACGGATCCTCCACGCTTCTGATAACTTCTCTATCCAGCACCTCAGCGTTTCGTATGTTTTCCCCTACAGTCCGTCCTGTGACGGTTATCAAGTCCAGATGCAGATAATCCTTTTTGGAGAGCTCCTTCATCACAGCCTGAACACCGCCTGCGGCATACAGATCCTGTATATGATGGGGTCCTGCAGGTGCCAGCTTGCATAAATTTGGTACCCTGCTGCTGATCTCATTAATAATGTCAAGGTTAATATCCACACCGGCTTCATGAGCAATAGCCGGCAAATGCAGCACAGAATTGGTTGAACAGCCCAATGCCATATCTACGGTTAATGCATTTTCAAAGGCGCTTTCCGTCAATATATCCCCGGGCTTAATCCCTTTTTCTACCAGCTCCATAATCTTCATTCCCGCATGCTTAGCCAGCCGGATCCTCTCTGCATATACCGCAGGAATCGTTCCATTGCCGGTAAGGCCCATACCTAATACCTCTGTCAAACAATTCATGGAGTTGGCTGTAAACATACCGGAGCAGGAACCGCAGCCGGGACAAGCGTGATCCTCGTATTCACCCATCTCTTCTTCCGTCATCAGCCCCGCTTTACAGGCTCCTACCGCTTCAAACATGCTGTTCAAATCAAGCTGCTTTCCGCCGCGTTTCACTGAAAGCATCGGTCCGCCGCTTACCAATATGGATGGGACATTGATTCTGGCCGCAGCCATCAGCATACCCGGCACAATCTTGTCACAATTTGGTATGAAAACCATCCCGTCGAAGCTGTGGGCTCTCCCCATCGCTTCGCAGGAATCAGCGATCAATTCTCTTGATGCCAGTGAATACTTCATGCCCTCATGTCCCATAGCAATTCCGTCACATATCCCTATGGAACCAAATTCAACCGGAGTACCGCCCGCCATCCTGATACCGGCTTTCACTGCCTCCGCAATTTTATCCAGATATATATGTCCGGGAACAATATCGTTTTTCGAATTCACGACGCCGATCAATGGCCGGCCGATTTCCTCGTCCGTATATCCCATCGCCTTAAAAAGAGCTCTGTGCGGTGCTCTTTCCAAACCCTTTTTTACAATATCGCTTTTCATTAAATCGCCCTGCCTTTCAATTTAAGTTAAACGCTTATGTCGGAATAAATACTGCACACCGGCGCTTTCGTCACTGTGCAGAGTGCTTTAGCTAGACAAAAAGCCGGGTTATCTTATCCCGGCTGTCATTAACGACATTTTACTACTAATCTGCAATCGGTGTCCACTGCTTTGCGTAAAAAAGTCAAAAGCGTTCATTTTTTAATCTGCCTGTGTATCAAATTCATTCATTGACTACACACCCATAAAACTTAGCTGTGGATGTGCCAGGTCATGTCGGCATCTTATGGGAACATCCAGCTGATAATAAAGTTGTTTTCGTAGAACCAGCCTGCAAATAGTGAGCTTTGAAGATTATCGAATACGGCTGAAAACTGCGGATTGGAGTTGAAAAGAACTAGAAGAGCGCATAATACGTAAATAGCAAGAAAACCTTGAATAGCACCTAATATGAGTCCACCCGCCTTGTCAACCTGCTTGAAAAGCGGCAGCTGCGAGATGCCCTTCAGAATTAGTCCAACGATGGCAAGGATCACTCTCAGGATCACATACAGAACGATCAGGCTAATAACCGCAATGATCATACCCGTCAACTCATCACCTATTGCATTCATAATGCCTTTGATATCAATCAGCTCAGATGCAGACGGCAGCTTTTCCAGCATTGTTGTCTTAAAAAAGTCCGGCAGGTGAAGTTGGCTCATAATGGCTTGCGCACCTGCAGTACCTGATGTTGCTGCAGTTGAAGAAGCAGATACTTCCTGTCCCCGCAGCAGAAGATTTTTCATAATGGACTCCTTGATGAGGCCGTATACAGACGTCTTTTCCAATACCCCGGCCAGCAGCGGATAAAACCGGACAGAAGCATAAATACAGGCGAAAAACGATACAATTTTGTACACCGACATCAAGAAGCCTTTCATTAATCCAAAAAGAGCAAATAGTCCTATCAGAGTAATTACAACATAGTCACTCCAGTTCATATGACCTCCCGTCCACCGGCAGTAAACCGGCTTCATGAATCGTTAAAAAGAACTAATTTTTCATTCGAGCATTAGCTTATATTAATAATTGTTACTGTATTGCCAGTAATCACCGCAGCCTGCTGTCTGCTAAAAAAGTAAACCTGTTTAATGGTTGAATCAGAAGAGTACTTTCCAATGGTCTTGCACTTTTCATTAAAAAAATACACATTATCCTTCGTATGTACCGCTACATTGCCTTTATATGCACTCAGCCCCTCCGGATTTCCCTCAAGCTTGCAGGAGGAAAATTCCTGCCCGTCTGCTGAGTAAATCTTCAGCATGGCTCCCTCACCAGCCTCTACTGCTACTGCAAGTCGCTTATTACCATTGGGATATGCACCTGCGATTTTCGTAAATTGCTTCTGCCAAATGATCTTTCCTTCTTCATTCATGAGTGCAATAGCCCGGTCTCCCGCGGCAAATATACTGTTATCCCTGTTGAACCAGTATATTGGAAGCAATTCCTCCGATGCTTCAAATGTCTGCCCCGCAAGCTCATTCCCTGTCAAATCATAGAATTTGTATTTGGAATAAGCCCCAACAGTCCCCATACTGATACCCGATACTGCCAAATATTTTTCTGAAGGCGAAATTTCCGCAGACACTGCAAAATCATTAGCTATGATCTTTCTGAACAGCTCGATGCCGTGTGGGTTATACACCCTGATTTCATTGTTGTCCCTTTTCGACGAAGTCACTGTTGTCACATACCCGTCAGTACTGATACCCGCATTGAATATCGTGACATCAAGCTTTTCCCTCCTGGTTATCTCCCGATCCTCTATAACATACATATCTCCGGTACCTATATCAGCAACCAGCAGCTGAGCTCCGTTTGTTTTAATTATGGGGTTATTGAAGGTCAAACTCTCTGTCCAGACAATGTTTCCACTTTTGTCCAGAAACCATATGCCTCCGCTGCCGCATTTGACGATGTAGTCTTTATAGAGAACGAAAACAGGCTTTTCGCCGGGTTCAAAGCTAAAGGTGTATTCTGTCCGTGCTTCCTTCACAATATCGTTCTGCTGGCCTTTCAAAGTCATTAACAGATCTCTGGGAGTTGCAGCAGGGTTTATGCTCTTCATATAAGCATAAAACGCAATGGAAATAATACAAATAAATAACAGAAAAGTTGTTACAATACCTGTTACACGTCCTGTCGTTTCTGAATTCGTCTGCTCCCGGAGCATTTTCAAAAGTTTCACCTCTGATTTCATCATCTGTAAGTATAGGATCTTTTACCATTTTACCATAAATCTTTATTTCCTGCCACACTTACCAGACTTGCTATTTTGTAGTCTCACAAGTCCATTTATGATGATCGTAAATACGATGAAAATTCCTAGATATCCGAATATCGGATAAAGAGTTGTAATAAGTTTGGAAAACCCCATCATAGATAAGGGGACGGAAGCGATACACAAAATCGGCACAATAAATTTTCTGTCCAGCTTCAGCATCGTCCCTACCCTGTCCGTAAGGCAGAAACCGGATGTAACCGCCGATGTCAGCATCGCCAGCCAGAGTATGACGGCATAAAGGTTGCCCGCAGAGCTGCTGAAGCCCTTGAGAATTGCAAATATCGGCATTTCCATCTCAAATGCAACCGGGTAAAATAGAAATACTACTGCATTGACCACAAGGGCAGCAAAGCATAAAACGATCCCTCCCAGCACTCCTCCCATTCTGGCGATTCTTTTTGTTTTCAGATACGGAAGAAGACTGCACATAATCACAATGGACAACAGGCTATTATAGCTCACATACAGCAATGAAGAGAACAACCAGTTACCGGTAATGGTTTTTAGGTATCCGGATATGCTGAAAACTTCGGTGACCCCAAAAAAGATGATGGCAAGACTAGCCAGGATAATACCTATAATTAGTATGGGCGTCACAAGAGTACTCAGAGTCACAACTCCTTTAATATTGGTGAATATAAACAGCATAGATATCAAGCCCATCAGGGGTACTGCAAATTCGGGCGGAATACCGATTCGGTCGGAGAGGACGCTGCCGGACCCTGCGATCATGACACAAAAAAGGCACAGCATAAACAACGTGACCGTTATTTCAATGATCCAGCCAATCAGCCAGCCAAAGACCGGAAAAATGAACTCTTCATAATTTCTGATACGCCCGTTGTAAACACTCCCAAGTACAATACTGCCGACAACAGAAAAAAGCAACCCTGCCAGAAGGATTCCGTAGAAGCCGCCTGTTTTATAGACGGAGAAAAACTGCATGATCTCCTGACCTGTGGCAAAACCTGCCCCGATGATGCTGGTCGCATAGATACACGCTACTTTTACTATGTTTTTGATTTCATCCGCCATAAAAAATCAGCTCCATACATAGAACTAGACTATTTCATTCTATGTCGGAGCTGTTTATTGCATGACACCACAACGTTATTCAATTACTGACTAAAAATCTTTCCCTATTTCTGACTATCCAGGAACTCCATCATCTTCTGGAAATCATTCTTCATTCCAACTACGCCAAAATCCGTCTTATTCTTCTTCACCAATATACCAGCATACTCACCATTACGTACTACGTAGTAGTAATTAGCATCCTTGGAGATGTAATCTACCTGCATGATGCCTGACTTTAAGGTGTATTTGATGGATATCTCAGGTGTTCCTGCCGGTACTCCTTCAACATCAATTTCATCCAGGCTGATGCCGATGAGGCTCTGGTAGAAGTTTCTGAAAGGCTGTTTATCATTTTCGTCTTTACCGGATGCATCTTTACCATTCACAGTGAATACGTCCTTATCTGCATCGGACTTGCCTTCCGTGTCCTCATAAACATCCAGAGTCATGCTGGTGGTCTTTCCATCCATTGTCAGGTCTATCTTTTTCACCTGATTAATGTTTACTATATACGCGAACACTTCAACAACCTCTTTCAGCGGTTTGTCCAGGAAGGTAAATGCCGAACTGTCAATCGTAAATACCTCGTCATTGCCCTCCAGCATCGCGTACATCTCACTGCCTTTTGTTTTTTCATCTCCCAGCAGAAGCTTAAACGCACCGGCTGTTGTCGTGCCGACATTGAATGCATAGGACGGATTATTAAGACCGTATTGAGCAAGATCTGACGGCTTATCCTCAACAAACGCCGTTACCGTTGCATTGGTTACCGCTTCCAGCATCGGAGAAAGCGCCGCTGTATTTACACTGCCTTTAATCGGCTGAGTCATGGACCAGTTGCTGTCAGTGCCCATAACCGATGAAAACAGGTTTTGTCCGTCTCTGTCCATATCCAGCTTATTGATCATATCCGATGTAAAATCAAAGAGCTTCTTCTGCCGGAGGCCATTCCGGTCGGTTACAAGCCGTCCCGCGGTATAAGAACCTACAACATATACCTTGTTCTCTCCCGAGACTCTGACATAGTACCCGCTTTTGGTGGGGGTGATATTACCGATTTCCAGTGTTTTTTCCGCACCCTCTGTTGTCCTGATGGTAACCAGTATTGGTTTATCCAGGCCATAAATGGACATGTCCTGTGCATTCTCCTCTACCAGCTTATCTGCAAGTACCGATGATGCATTAATCACAATACTGCTGAGAACAGATGAATCCGCCTTAATATCCGTGGGAGTCGAAAGAACCCATTCCTTATCCTTTTTTGTGAATACAAAGGTGCCCTCGGGATTTTGCAGTGTTAATTTTTCAATCTGATCAGAGGTGTAATCAGTCAGCTTTATGGTATCCGGGCTCGTAACATCCGTATCCCCTTCAGCTGCTTTTTTCCTGCTGATCAGAAAGTAGGCTCCGCCAAGAAGCGCAACTATTATAACAAGAATAATTGCATTCCTGTACAATTTCATAAATGACGCCTCCTCAAATATACCATCAAGCCTGTGCCAAGTATCAGAAGCGGGAACACGATAATCAA
>JAEZLF010000119.1 GCA_023435925.1 Bacillota bacterium | reverse complement strand
AGAATTACGATATGCCTTTGAGATCTGCCGGTACCGGGTATATCCCGACCATGAAGGAGAAGATCAAGGGGTTTGAGTTTATACCGATTGATCCCTTTACCGATATGGACGGTATTACTACCAAGACTGTGTATGACGCTGCAGGGCTCCGGATTATTGTTCCAAAGACCTCGGAAAAGAAAGTCAATGAAGCAATGAGATATCTGAACTGGATGTCCGACCGGGATGTAATCTTCTTCCTGCAATATGGTGAAGAAGGTGTGGGACACGTCATGCAAAATGGACTGCCGGTTTATCAGCCTGTCAAGGAAGGTGAAAAGCAGTTCAACTCTCTTAATAATATTGATTATACGTATATCATCAATGGTATTGATACAGGTGACATGCAGAAGAATATCAAAATTAATTCACTTGCATATGGTGATGTGCAGGATCTTTACATTCAATCCTATAACTACGCAATTAAGAATAGTTTTGTAGAACCAATTGTATCATTCCCCTCAGAGTCTGAAGCTAAGTATGCATTAACATTAAGGGATAAAGGTAAGGAAGTGTTTGCAAAAGCTATCACCTGCAAGCCGTCAGAATTTGACGCGACATGGAACCGTATGATTTCAGAATTTATGAAAGCAGGAGCGGAGCAAGTACTTACAGAACGCAGGTCCTTATGGAAAAAGGAAATGGCTCTCAAAAAATAGTATAAAGATTCCTAACTAGTGTAGAGGAGAAGCCGGTGCTGTTTGCAGCTTCCGGCTTTCTTTCTGTTTGTATCTGATACCAGAATATGTTATGATAGTTTACAGATGAGCAGAATACTGTCATAGTAATGTGTCAAGTTGGAAGGTGTAATTTTTAACCTGCAATAAGCTTGAGGGATAGTATGAAGAAAAAACCGTTGTTTTACAGTTTTTTTATAGCATTAACACTGCTGATTGCTCTACCGACAATCATTATCACCGCTATTATTAATTATCAGGTTCTTCGCTATTCGGAAAATGAAATCAGCAGATCCGCCATAGGAAAGCTGAAGGCTGCAGAAAATTTCTGCGAGATGATTGCACAAAACCTATATCTTGATGCATTGAGACTTACGATTGACGGTACTGTCAATGATATATCAGACATCCAACTGTTTGATGATATTTTCAACAGCTCTGAAGGAATTATGCTTGTATTTGATCTTCATAATGCCCTGATTGACCTCGCAGGAGCAAATGATATTCTTCATTCTGTGTACCTTCTGCCTGATAATGCTGATTTTATTTTCACTTCCAACCAGGGTGTTATAAGCCTGACTGATTTTTATGATATTGCGTGGATGGAAGACTTGAAGAAGTTTAGGGAATACGAATCAGCTCCAAGCTGGATGCCTACCAGAACAGTCATATATTCCAGCGACCATGTCGAGGAAAAGGGGCCTTCCAACAAGGTCATTACTTTTTTTTACACCTTCACACCTTATACTACCACTGTTAAGGGTGCTCTTATATTCAACATATATGAAGAATCGCTTCGTCATTTGATCAATGAAGAGGATTCACAAGACGAAGGGTTTATTGCAATTGTTAACCGGGAAGGAGATATCGTTTCTCACATTCAGTCTGATATGGTGGGAGGCAGATTGACCGACGATTATTTCAGGCAGATTCAGCAGAGTGGCCAAAAAGAGGGATACATCATCCGACATGAGGGAGATGAAAGGCAAATTGTTACCTATTACAAATCCGATTTCAATGAGTGGATTTATTTAGGGTATTTCCCAATTGACATCCTTTCGGAGAAAGTCGATGCTCTGATTATGAAAACAGTTTATATCTGTATTATTTGCCTTCTGCTTGCCGTAGTGGCTTCTTTCTTTGTATCAAAGAGGATGTCGAGCCCGTTGAGCAGATTGGTGGAGGACATCCGGATCAAGAAAGGAATAGACATTAAGAGCAACGTCAGCGAGATGGCTATTCTGTCAGGCGTTTTTGAACAAATGCTGAAGGAAGAGGACAGGCTGTTTTCAATATTGGAGAAAAGTAAGAGCAATAATAAGAATGCCTATTTGATGAATCTTTTACGCGGCAAGTCCGGATTGGAGATGAACAGTGAATTAACGGGAATTGAATTTACACATGATACGTATCTATGCGCAGTCATTGTATTCGATCAATATAACCTTTTTGCAAATTCCTATACTCATGAGCAACGGGAGTATATGAGAACCCTCATACTTATGTTATCAGAGCAAATGATCGGTTCGTTATACCTATGTGCCGGGGTTATTTATGAGAAACAGAAAATTGTACTGGTTATCAATTTTGACAATTCATTCTCAGATGGTATAAAGGATCATCTGGAGAGTATTTTTAAAAAAATTCAGGAAGAAGTCTCCAAGGTTTGTGACAATTCTATTTCTATTGGAATCGGCAGCTTCCAGCAGTTTCCTGCCAGTGTTGGCGAGTCTTTTGAAAATGCACAGGAAGCACTGAAATATAAACTGATTACTGGCAACAACAGCATTAATTTTTGGACAGAAGCCAACGAAAGCGGAGTGGATTATTACTACCCGTTTTTGAAGGAAAAACAAATTTTTAATCTGATCAATTCAGGTATTGAGGAGAAAATCGAGGAGGCAGTTACAGAATTGGTGGATGACATTAAGAACCAGAAAGGAATGCATTACGAAAATTTCGTTCAGGTTTTCAATCAGCTTGCTGTAAATATCGTTAGATTTCTCCTGGACCAGCATCTGAACATCAGTATGATTTTTGGGAGCAACTATAATATTTATCATGTTCTATCAACAAAAGAGACACTGGAGGATACAAGGGATTGGCTTGTCGAGCTTTATTCGACCATAACAGCTTATCTTGTCAGAACACGGAATCAGGATAAAAGTAATTTTGACCGTGTGATGGAATATATACAAAAAAACTATAAGAAAGACATCGACATCAACAACATTGCGGATTATGTTGGATTGAGTTATTCCCACCTGCGCAAGATTTTCAAGGATGAGACAGGTGATAATATCATCAGCTATATCAATAATATGAGAATCAATGAATCAAAACGTTTACTTTACCAGACCAACCTCACAATAAGGGAGATTGCATTGAACCTGGGGTACAATAACGAGCAGAGCTTTGTAAGATTCTTTAAGAAATATGAGCGTATATCTCCTGGAGAATTCCGTTTGACAAAGAAGTATCTGCCTCACGATGATGTCAGGCATCAAAGTGTAAAAATTTAGTGCATAAAGAATGCTCTTGCCTGATTTGCGTACAGGTATTATTTGTGTATAATGGTAATGGGATTTATGCAGGACAGATGAACAAGGGGATGGTAATGGAATGAATAACGAAAGAGAAGCTCTCCGGCAAGTTAAAAGAGTTGTTGTTAAGGTTGGTACGTCAACACTTACATACGAAAATGGAAAGGTGAATTTTACCCGGATAGACAAGCTGACACGGGTATTGTCCGACTTGCTGAATCAGGATAAAGAGGTTGTGCTGGTCTCTTCAGGTGCCATAGGTGTTGGTGTGGGAAAACTCAAGCTGAAAAAAAAGCCCGAGACAGTTCGGGAAAAGCAGGCGGTTGCAGCAGTGGGACAATGTGAGCTGATGCATATTTATAGTAAATTCTTTTCTGAGTACGGACATACTGTGGGCCAGATATTGCTTACCCGTGATGTGGTGGAAGAAGATCACACCCGGCACAATGTCATAAATACCTTTGAAACACTCATTGAGAATGGAATAGTACCGATTGTTAACGAGAATGACTCGGTCTCCATTGATGAAATAGAATACGGGGAAAAAAGGGTATTTGGCGATAATGACACCTTATCGGCCATCGTTGCAGCGTTGGTACATGCAGATCTGCTCATCATTCTCTCTGATATTGACGGCTTCTATGACTGTGATCCGAGATGCAACCGCGATTCACACCTGCTGCCGATCGTACATGAAATCACTCCTGAGATTGAGATGTGTGCAGGCGGTGCGGGAACAAGGCGAGGCACCGGCGGCATGATAACCAAGCTTACGGCAGCAAAAATGGCAAATGGGCAGGGGATTGACATGGTATTAGCCAGTGGTGAGGAACCGGAAAATATTTTGGACATTCTTAACGGGAAAAATATAGGCACCTTATTTACTGGAAAATCGTAGTAACAAAAAACCGAAATCATATTAACCAAAACCCCGGTTGCATCAGCTTCCGGGGCTTTGACCATTTACAAATATTATCCATTCTCGCCTTCAAAGAGGCATCGTACAGAATCTGACTTTAAGGATGAAGCTGTATGGCTGACCCGGTTGCGGCATGGTGCTCCTGATGAAGTGGAATATCAATTCCTTCTCCTATACCCGGTTCCGTAATGCCACCTGGATTTATGATAACCGGTGCACCGTGAACGGTACAATATTCACCTGCAGGAAGTTCGTAAGCAGTATCCTTTGGAGCTTTCTCACCGGGCTTCACAGGTATATAAGGAGGATCTCTCTGGATAAACACCTTGCTTACAACTTTGTCAACAGGACAGTATGGGCCGGCGAGGAGATTGCGCTTTAAGGTATCCTGACTCTCCGTACATACCTGTGCTTCTACGTGCAGCGTGCAGAGGTCGTCATCTCTGGGTTCTGTTCCCTTGATGAAATATTCCATTTTGGTCGCATTCCCTCTTTGGTCATGAGCGCATAAGTCTGTGGCAATTTTTCCGGAATAGATGCAAATCTTTTTCTGTACAATGCCGGATGGTTTTTTAAAATCCTTTTGTTCAAGCCCTTCATGTACTTTTTGCATAACGGCTGACCATATGATCATCGCCTGGTTGTATTCGGCCGTCTTTAGCTTAATCGGTTCAGAGCCGTTATTATCATATCCATACCAGACGGCTGCTGTATAATAGGGTGTGTAACCGACAAACCATTTGTCTATATTGCTGTTGGTGGTACCGGTTTTTCCTGCTACAGGCATACCAATTATTTTTTCATTCACATATTTTGCTGCAGTACCGCTGTGAGGATAAGGGGATGTTCTTCCCAGTGTGACTTCCTTCATCATATCGGCCATAATAAAGGCCGTCTGCTCACTGTAAGCAAGGTTGAAATCCGGTGCTTTTTTGTCAATCAGTTCTTTCCCGGTGCTATCCTTGACCAGCGTATAGGTAGTGGGCTCATAGTACATACCTTCGTGAGCAAAGGGTACGTAAGCTGCCGCCATCTGAAGCGGATTGACTCCCTTCTCAAGACCGCCCATTACAAGGGAGATATATTTTTCGTTGGTTCTGTCGATCCCGACCTTTTTCAGATACTCTACAGAATTATCCGCGCGCAATATGTCCCGCCATATTTTAGCCGCTACGACATTGACGGAATTCTTCAGACCATTGCGTACGGAGGTCAGACCATCGTGGTTATTGTCGTAGTTAGTCGGATACGCTCTTTCCGAGTCTTTGCCGGTTAACATATACGCTGGAATATCCTCTATGATCGTTGCGGGAGTGATGAGTTGTAGATCAATAGCAGGAGCATAAACCACCAAAGGTTTGATACTTGAACCGGGCTGCCTTTTCATCAGGGAAGAGGAAGCTCTGTTTAGTGTGTTGCTGGCCTCCTTCTTTCCATAACCGCCGTACAGTGCTCTTACCTGTCCATTTTGCGCGTCAATGATGGCCATTGCAGCCTGCGGGTGTTCCATTTGACGGGTAGCTGTTTCATTCACCAGCGGGAAGTATTCATCATTCGTGAAAACCTGATCCATATAGCGCTGAATGGTAGGATCCATTGTCGTGTATATCTCCAGGCCGCCACCGTAGATGGTCATATTCGCCATAGTGGCAGACATGTTATAATCATCCATAAGTGCCTTTTTCACATCCGCAATGACCTGGTCGACAAAGTAGCTTTGAACGCTGGTAACCTTTTGGGATTGTGCTTTGGATGCGTATTGCAGATCTTCAGAGATGGCTTGGTCAAATTGTGCCTGATCGATTTTTCCCAGCTCAAGCATTTTCATTAGGATGGTTTCCTGACGTTCTTTTGCATTTTTTCTCCCGGATTCGGTAAAAGGATTATATTTGCCGGGACCCTTTGTAATTCCGGCAAGAAGTGCACATTGTGCCAGAGAAAGCTCTTGTACAGGTTTACCGAAATACTTTTTTGAAGCGGACTGAACACCATAGCAGCTGTTTCCCCAATAGCTGATATTCATGTACATTTCAAGGATCTGCCACTTTTCAAGCTTCTTTTCAAGCTGAATCGCCAAATACCATTCCTGTACCTTTCGCTGTAAGGAACGCGTTGTGTTTCCTGTGACGTTTTTTACCACCTGCTGAGTGATGGTACTGCCTCCGCGGGAAGCCTCATCGCTGCCTGTTACGATACTTTTTGCAAAGCCGATACCTGCATTAAAGATTCCCTGAATATCAATACCGGGATGATCCTCAAAGCGCTCATCCTCTATGGAGGTGATAGCATCCTTGAGAAACTGTGGCGCTTCTTTGTCTGTGATGGGTTCACTGTCCTTATTGTCTCTTCCGGTCAGCTTTTGTATCACATTACCCTTTGAATCATAAATAAATGTGGTCTTGTTGGATGTCACTGTAGTCAGCTGCTCATCTTTGATCGGTTCGGCAGTTTTGACATATGCATATACTGCGCCGCTGGCAATACCGCCCATGGCAAATGCAATTGTGACAAAAAAGATGAATAGAGATTTAACGACGGTTAATACGAATTTTTTTATGGATGAAGCATTTTTTGTTTTTTTTACTGCTCCTTTCGGAGCGGGTTTAGAACTGGACTTCATGTATGTCCTCCTTGTATTCGGTAAAAAA
>JAEZLF010000117.1 GCA_023435925.1 Bacillota bacterium | reverse complement strand
TCATGATGAGGACTGCAAACAGCGGTGTAGCCAGAAGACGCCCGCTCTTCTTTCCTCTGACAAAAAACTTCTGACCTTTGATGGTTGACGTAATCGGTATCATTTTGCGCAAAAATTTAAGTGTTTTACTATCCTTTATGATATCTGTGTCATCCTTCTGTATAGCCATCCTGATTCCACTGACAATTAAATTAGCCCCAAACACATAAAGAATGGCATGAAACCTGGTTACAACAGCCACACCTGCCACCACAAACAAGAACCTTAAAATTATTGCTCCCAGGATACCATATTTCAACACTCTTCCCTGATGCTTTTCGCTGATACCTGAGCTGGAAAAAACCATCAGAAACAAAAATAGATTGTCAACACTCAGGCTTTGTTCAAGCACATAGCCTGCTAAAAAAGACAACGCTTTTTCTTTCCCCATAAAGAAATAGATGCCTGCATTAAAGCACAATGCCAGAGTCACCCAAAAAATAACCTTTGATAACGCTTTTTTAGCTGTCAATGAAGCGCTCTCCTTTTACAACAGGATACATTCATGTACTATATCCTATTAAGACATATGGGAGAAAAAGAACAACCAGGCATATTTTATACAAGCATGCCTGGTTATGCGAGGCTTTATGAAAAATCTAATTACGGTTTTGCAATGACAATATCAATCCTTCTGTTTTTTTGTCTGTTATACTCCGTATCATTAGGCGCAATTGGTTTGAATTCTGCATTTCCCGTTGCAGTCAGGTATCTTTGCTCAATTCCGCTCTTATCTGTCAAATATTTCACAACATTGGTAGCCCTTTTTGTTGACAGCTCCCAGTTTGAAGGAAACTGTGATGTGCTTATGGGACGATCATCTGCATGTCCCTGGACAAGAATATCGGTATTCAGTTCTTTCAGGATAAGACCCATCTTTTCGATTACCGGTTTAGCTGTATCCTTCAATTCAGCCCTTCCCGAGTCAAACAGAATAAGAGAATCCACTCTGAAAATAACGATATCCTCTTGTTCAATGACTTTGATATTTTCGTTCAAACCCATTTCGTCGATGAGTTTTTCGATGTCCAATTTTACACTTTCAACCGTTGCCTGCTTTTTACCCTCATTATTACCGTCCCAGGCTTCCCCTTCGTCAGATTCTTTCCCTTCAGAGCCGTCATCGGTCTCTTTCACCTTGCTGATATCGTATGGAGTTATGTTTATGATGGTATCTCCATCTTTTTGATTCATAACCTGATTATTGCCGCCGGAAAAAGCTGACCGCATAGATTCAGCGACTTCCTTGAATTTCTGATTGTCCACGATTGCAAATGAATAGAGCAATACAAATAGGCACAGGAGGTTTGTGACAAGATCGCCATAACTGGCCATCCATAACGGCGCTCCTGCATCAGGCGGCTTTTCTTTTTTCGGTCTGCTATTCATCGTCCGGTCTCCCTGTTTTACTTCGCTGTATCCTCTTTTGATTCTTCAATATCCTTCTTTATCGAATTTTCTCTTTCTTCAGGCGTCAAAAATACTCTGAGCTTGTGTTCCATCATCTTCGGGTTTTCTCCTGCCTGAATCGATATAACGGCTTCCGCAATCAGCTGCTTTATATGTACCTCATGGTCATTATTACTTTGCAGTTTTTCAGCAATGGGAATGCAAATAAAATTAGCCAGAACGCTACCGTAAAATGTTGTAGTTAAAGAAACAGCCATAGCCGGGCCAATGGTCGAAGGGTCATCCAGCTTCTGCAGCATGATAATTAAGCCAATCAACGTACCAATCAGGCCCCATGCCGGAAATTCCGATCCCATGGTCTTAAACATGGAAATACCTGTCGTATGTCGAGCTTCCATATTATCAATTTCCATATTCATATAATCTTTAATGGTTTCTGATTCAATCCCATCGACAACCAGCTGCAAAGACCGCCGGATAAATGGATCCTCTATTTGCTCCAGTTCCGATTCGATAGCCAGGAGCCCTTCTCTTCTTGTCTTTTCCGACAGCTTTACCATCAGAGCAATGATATCAATGGCTGCTTCCGTCCGGTTGATAAAAGCAAAGCCGATCAGCTTGGGCAGCTTAATGAAGTCATTAATTTTGTAATAAATCATCGTAGAAAACAGACCACCGCCAAGTGTAATAAATATAGACGGCAGATTATAAAATGACATCAAATCACCGCTAATTAAAATAGAAATAATTAAACAGGCCGTACCCAAAACAATTCCGATAATCGTTGCTAAATCCATATCCCGCCATCCCCTGATTCATTCTGAAATATAAGAGAGTAGTCTTTCTGCACACAAAAAAGGAAAGCTGCTCCAGAAAAGGCTTTCTTCTCTCCATTCAGTACTAACTAATAAATCGGCATAATTGCGACAAAACTTTAGCATAATTAAATGACTATTCCGTCTATTCAATTTCCAATGGGGGCAAGCCCCCATACCCCCTCGCTGCGGGCGAAAAGAATTCGCCCTACGCTACACTTCGTGCGCCCCGCTTCACGTGGCGTTTGAACAACGTCGGTTGGTCGATGACTTCGTCATCTGCTCGCCCATGCATCCTGAGTGGGGGATTGTACTCACCACTGACGTTGTTCAATACCAACCATTTTCATCAGATATTTCGCATTGGTGGTTCTACTGCGTCCGGAACGTATTTTGTAGTCAAACCGGATTTCATTGTTGACATATTTCTCGGTAAAATGATAATTCGTAATTTTGACCTGTTTGTCATTCTCAAGATCGCATAATTCGAAATCATGCGTGGAAATCAGTCCGATGATCCAGTTCCTGCTCAGGTTTTTCAGCACAGTTTCTGCGCCTGCTATCCTGTCTGGGGAGTTGGTGCCCATAAATATTTCGTCGATTAGATAAATCATCGGTACTTCTTTATATGAATAATCAATAATCATTTTAATTCTCAGAAGCTCTGCGTAAAATGTTGAAATACCCTTATTCAGGTCGTCATGAACTCGCATAGAGGTGAATATGTCCATGACAGAGCATTCTAGCTTTTGTGCAAATACCGGTGCTCCGGAATAGGCCAGTACAAGGCTTATACCTACTGTCCTGAGCAGAGTAGTCTTCCCGGACATGTTTGAGCCGGTAATCACACAGGCTCCATGATGGACCTCAAAATCATTACACACACAGGCATCTTTTTGAATCAAGGGATGCCCCATGCCGACAGCAGAGAACCTCATACCTTTTTCAGAGAATTCCGGAAAAATCCATTCGGGGTACAGCTGTTTCGGAACAGCCAGACTGGCATACGCTTCCATCTGACCGACAGTCTCCAGCCACCTGCTTATATGCCTTCCATATTGCTTTTTCCAATCCTCTAAAGCAAAAACGCAATGGTAATCCCACAGCAAACCAAAATTAAGTATAAAATACAAAACAGTACTTAATTTTATATCAATTGCATTCGTAATGCTCTCAAGCTTTTTCAACGATCCGGATGCAGCCATTCCATCCTGAAAAAGCTCCTGCCTGAGTTCGGAAAGATACTCATCTGCAAACTCTTCGCGTTCTACGAGCTGCAGAAGGTTTCCAAATGCGTCCAGGTGCTTTTTGAAACCGTAAACCGTGTTGATAATGTCAGAATTTCTTTTATACCCGATTGCACATATAGCCATCTGAATCGTCAGCAGCAGTATTGGAATAAAAACCGGTATGGAGCCTCCCAGAAATAGTAGGACAAAAGTGAGTATCGTACTGGCAGGAAGAAGATAGAAGAGATATTGGACCCATTCTTTCTTAAATCTCTTTGTGGATTCTTCCGCATAAGATATAAAACTCTCAGGATCTGTTGCCGTACCCTTCGCCAGCATACCCTCGCATTGCAGCTTCTGGCAGAACTCCAGCTTTTCGGACAGCTCCAAAACCGCTTTCTGACGTTTCTTTATACCGGCGATATCCTTATCCGGGTTTGCTAGAAGCTCCTTCAGCATTATTCTGCCATTATGTGTATTCGCTGTGCAGAGCCACTGAAACAGTGATTTAGAGCCGAATATATCCAGATCACCGGTATAGGGATGTGCCGGATCCGCAAAATCCTCACCATCATCATGGAAATCAATCCAATTCCCCTCCATGCGTTCCATGTTCATTTGATTGATTTGCGCCATAATGCCAAGTTTTCTTAGCTCGGTTACGAGCTTATGGTGCTTTAAGACAAGATAAACAAATAGGGCCATCGCTGCGGCAAGCACGATAAAGCCCAACAGAATCAAATCGTAGATAAAAAGAAGTGTAACGGCAGCTGCTCCCGATAAAAAGATGACCAATCGAAGATTGCCAAATTTGTCGGCCTGTTTTTTCTTCAGAGCTTCCTCCGTTTTAAAGCTTTCAAAGCGCTTCTTAAACTTCCCCTTTTCAGACATATACAGCCTTTCACTATTTAATAAAGTTACCTTCATCCAAGTCTTTAAAAGCCTGGTCCAGCTCCTCCTGAGTATTCATTACGATAGGGCCTCCCCATGCTACGGGCTCCTTAAGCGGTTTTCCCGACATCAGCAAAAACCTCACACCTTTGTCGGCAGTTCTCACTTGCAGCATATCCCCTTCACTAAATAAAACAGCATGCTTTTCTTTTATTATATTCTCACTGTCCGGCTGAAATAGTCCCTCCCCCTGAACAATGTACACAAACAAGGTATCCTCCTTCTCCGTATCCAAAGTCCATTCGCTGTCCGCCTCCAGTTCCACATCCAAATAAATTGGTTTTACATAATCCCCCTGGATCGCTCCCGGTGCACCCTTGTAAGTTCCGCAGATAATGTGCACCTTGCTCCCGTTTTCCTCTGTCACCGGCACATTTTTACTTACAATGTCCCTATACTTTGGAGCTGTCATTTTATCCTTTGCCGGCAGATTGACCCATAATTGGGTGCCGAGCATGTGCTTGCTGGCCTTTGGCATTTCCTGATGAATAATTCCGCGTCCCGCCGTCATCCATTGGCAGTCTCCATCCAATATGCTCCCCTTGTTACCAAGGCTGTCACCATGCTCAATATCACCGGATATAAGATACGTAACTGTCTCAATTCCTCTGTGGGGGTGCCACGGGAATCCCTTCGTATAGTCATCGGGATTCATAGAATCAAAAGCATCCAGCATCAGAAACGGGTCAAAATCCTCCACATCATGATAACCAATCACTCTTACCAGCTTCACTCCCGCCCCATCCGTGGTGTGTTTACCCGTTACGGTTTTTCTTACGGAACGATATACGCCTGACATTCACATAACCTTCTTTCTCAGATTTGATGGTGTTTGAACAAACGTTTTATTCTTTCCCATCAAATTAGATTTTCAAACACCTGCCTGCCAGGCGCAGCTGATCTCAATTTGGATATACAATAGCTCCTGCTGTTCCTTTTCCATTCTGCATTATTCCATCGTTGTAATCTCAATCGATAAAATCTTTACATCCTCCAGAGGCTTGTCATCTTCATTTGCTTTCACCGCAGCAATCTTATCCACAACGTCCATGCCTTCAAAAACCTGTCCGAAAACAGTATGCTTACCGTCCAGCCAAGGCGTTCCGCCTATTTCACTATATTGCTCAACCAACTTTTTGTCAAACCCATTGGCCAGCATTAATTGACTCATTTCTTCGTCAAGCTGGGAGAGCTGAACGATAAAAAACTGGCTCCCGTTTGTGTTGGCACCGGAATTAGCCATGGACAGCGCACCTCTGAAATTGTGCAGCCCGGAGCTGAATTCATCCTCAAAGTCCTCTCCCCAGATACTTTCTCCGCCTCGGCCAGTCCCTGTAGGATCGCCGCCCTGAATCATAAATTGATTGATAACACGATGGAAGATCACGTTATCATAATACCCCTTTTTTGCAAGGCCGATAAAATTCTCCACTGCTTTGGGAGCTTCCTTGGGAAAAAATTTAAGTTTAATATCTCCCATGCTTGTCTTCATGACTGCAATAGTCTCTCCCTTTGCAGGCGGTTCCAGCTGTGCTGTATCCTTAGCAGATTTCCCGCCGCAGCCGGCTGTGGATATCATCAATATACAGCATATAAACAACCCAATCTTTTTTAACATGTTCCTTACCTTTCTCAAGCTTTTTTAGTAGTATACCATAAAAAAATTCTGAACAAAATACTATCGCATTTTTATTCATGTACAGGATACGGATCATTTTCATTTCCTATGAATTGAAAAAAGAGGCTTGGCTTATTCAATGCCCTGAAGCATCCAGTCAGCCAGCCTCTCTATATTTTTAACTAAGAAAAGATAATTTATTTAGTCTTTGCATACATGAAGTATTTGTAACCCAGCGGTGAAGACCAGAAGCCTTCGACCTTCGTATTCAGCAGGAACAGGTCAACATAGTAGTAAATCGGTGCAAGCATGCTCTCGTCAAAGATGATCTTTTCCGCTTGGTGCATCTTTGTAAAACGCTCAGCGGGATCAGAGGAAGCCTTGATCTCAGCAATCAGCTTGTCATATTCCGCATTGCTCCACTGAGCATCGTTGTTTCCGCCGCCTGTAACCCACATGTCCAGCATGGTAATCGGATCATTGTAGTCACAGAGCCAGCCGTTACGTGCGATAAAGTATTCGCCATTTTTACGGGTATTCAGGAATGTATTCCATTCCTGGGAGCTGAGCGTAACATTGACACCGATCTTTTTCCAGTCATTTTGCAGCGCTTCCGCTACTGCCTGGTGGCCTGTACCTTCATTAAAGATGTATTCCATAGTGGGTAAGCCTTTTCCATCCGGATATCCTGCCTTTGCAAGAGCTTCCTTGGCTTTTGCCAGATTTCCCTCATAGTCATAGGGATCGTAGAAATCGCCGCCCACTTCACGGAATTCCTTGGCGGGATCCACATCAGTAAGACCTGTAGGAACGAACGCACCTGCAGGCTCCTGACCGGATTTGCCTACATTGATTGTTATCCACTCACGGTTGATGGCAAGTGACAGAGCCTGACGGACAAGCGGATTGTCCAGCGGCGCTTTCTGAGTATTAAATGAAACATAGTAGGTACCCAGCTGGCCTTCCAGATGGAATTCCGGCTTGTCTCTCCAAGCGTCAATTTCGTCATTGGGCATTTGATCCGCAAACAGAATTTCTTCCTGCTGGAATGCATTCAAAATAGCAGAGTCATCTTCCATCAGCACGAATTTGATTTTGCCTGGGCCAAGGTTTTTATAATCCCAGTAATTCTTGTTCTTTTCGTAAATCATATGAGATCCGGGAACCCATTCAGTCATTTTGTATGGACCATTGCCGATATAGCTGTCAACCTCTACTGCCCATGCATCTCCCTTGGATTCAACCAAATCCTGTCGAACCGGAGAGAAGGTCGGGAATGCGGTAAGTTCCAGGAAATACGGTGTAGGCGTCTTCAAAGTAACGACAACGGTTTTGTCGTCCGGTGCTGTTACATTGAGATTCTTGTCTTCATAACCTTCAATAACATCAAACATGTATTCATAGTCAGAAGCCGTATCGGGTGAAACAGCACGATTCCATGAATATACGAAATCGCTTGCTTTCAGCTCTTTTCCGTCGCTCCATTTGAGACCGTTACGAAGATGGAATGTGTATACCTTCCCGTCTGCGCTGACTTCATATTTTTCAGCTTGGCCTGCTACGGGTACCCCATCCTTATTCAGTGTCATCAGGCCTTCAAAGCCATGGATGATCAATGTTGCGCCGTCAACTGAAGAGTTGAGAGCCGGGTCAATGGTGTCGGGATCGGGTCCCACACATACATTCAGTGTGTCATTTGCTGCTCCTTGCCCGCAGCCGGTCAGCAACATGCTTAAAACCAGTACTGCTGCGATTAGAAGTGATACGGTTTTTTTCATAATACATCCTCCCATACATATTCAGTACAATTGTACTGTATTTATTATAATGTTTGTATTCAGTGTTGGCATATTCATTATCTCTATATGTGAATATTGTCCGCTGAATAAAAACATTTAATACAAAATCAAGGCTAACTGCTAATTAATTTAGCTTATCCAAATGGTGACATGCAACAAAGTGCCCTGAGGTAATTTCTCTGAACTCAGGCTCTTCCTGAGCACAGAGCTCAGTAGCATACGGACAGCGTGTACGGAACCGGCATCCGCTCGGGGGGTTCAACGGGCTGGGAACGTCCCCTTCCAGTACGATACGTTTTTGTTTACGGCTTTCAACAGGATCCGGTATTGGTATAGCTGAAATCAACGAGCGGGTATAGGGATGCATGTTATGGAATGTCAGCTCATAACTGTCAGCCAGTTCCACCAGCTTCCCGAGATACATAACTCCGATTCGGTTGCTGATATGCTTGACCACACCAAGATCGTGAGCAATAAACAAATACGTCAAACCCATTTCCTGCTGCAATTCTTCAAACATATTTACCACCTGAGCTTGTATTGAAACATCCAAAGCAGAAATTGGTTCATCACAGACAATAAATTCCGGATCGACAGCAAGAGCACGAGCTATACCGATACGTTGCCGCTGACCCCCCGAAAACTCGTGAGGATAACGGTTGGCATGCTCGCTGTTCAGTCCTACGCGCTCCAGCATACTGTAAATTTTCTCTTTTCGCTCGTTTTTATTTGACGCCAGTTTATGAATATCAATGGCCTCACCAACAATATCACCAACTGTCATACGAGGATCAAGGCTTGCATAGGGATCCTGAAAAACAATCTGCATTTTACGGCGGTATGGCAGCATTTCTACCTTTGTAATGTCTGTACCATCATAAATGATCTGTCCTGCTGTCGGTTCATATAACCTTAATATGGTACGACCTGTGGTTGTTTTACCGCACCCGCTTTCACCAACAAGCCCCAGAGTTTCCCCTTTATCTATATAAAAGCTCACATCATCAACAGCTTTCACATACAATGGATTCATAAAGCTGCCGCCGACACGAAAATACTGTTTTAGATTTTTAACTTCAACTAATTTGCTCATGATTCTTTCCTTCCCTGCTCAAACGCTTCCTTTTGCAAAAGCCAGCAAGCACTGTAATGTTCTTCAGAAATATGTGTATACTCCGGCATCCTTGATAAGCAAATCTTCATGCAGCTTTCACAGCGCGGAGCAAAAGGACAGCCTGCAGGCGGATTCAGCATGTCCACTGGTGTTCCTTCAATCGGTATCAGCTTTTTATGCTCTTTTTCCGTCAGCTTCGGTATGCTGCGCAACAACCCTTTTGTATACTCATGCTTCGGATTGTAAAATATCTCGTCGATTGTGCCGTATTCCACGACCTTTCCGGCATACATCACTGCAATTTTCTCGCACATATTTGCTACGATGCCAAGATCATGTGTAATCATTATGATAGACATGCCGATTTTATTCTTCAGCTCCATCATCAGCTCCAATATCTGAGCCTGAATGGTAACATCCAACGCAGTGGTCGGTTCGTCGGCAATCAGCAGCTTCGGTTCACAGGCCAGTGCAATCGCTATCATAACTCTTTGACGCATTCCGCCTGAAAGCTCATGAGGGTATTGCTTTAATCGTCTTTCCGGCTCATTGATGCCCACAAGGGTCAATAACTCCAAAGCACGTTCGTGAGCCTGCTTATCATTTTTGTCCGTGTGGAGCAGAATAACTTCTTTTATCTGATTTCCAATCGTATATACAGGATTCAAGCTGGTCATCGGATCCTGGAATATGATACTGACTTCATTTCCACGAATCTTTCTCATTTCCTTCTCCGTCAGATCATTGATCCGGTGGCCGTTAAAATCAATGGTACCGCCGATTATGCGGCCGGGATGTGCTGTCAGCCCCATCAGTGAATATGCCGTAACGCTCTTGCCGCTGCCGCTTTCTCCGACAATACCCAGAACATCCCCTTCCTTCATGCTGATCGAAACATCATTCAGCGCCTTTACCTCACCGGCCGGTGTAAAGAAGGAGAGGCGCTCATTTTTTATATCAAGTAATAATTCACTCATCATTTTCACCTCAGTTCTTTAGTTTCGGGTCGAATGCATCACGCAGTCCATCACCAATTAAATTAAATGACAATATGATCAAGCTAATCATAATTGCTGGCGCCAACAGACGGTAAGGATAAGAAGTAATCCCTCCAATAGCCTGCGATGCCATCGAGCCAAGGCTCGGCATAGGTGCGGCAACACCAATACCGATAAAGCTCAGGAAGCTTTCGGTAAAGATAGACGCCGGTATTTGCAATGTAGAGGTTACAATCAATGTACCCATACAATTTGTCAATAAGTGCTTTTTGATAATTCTTCCATGACTGGCTCCCAGTGCGCGGGCAGCTGTCACATACTCCTGCTCCTTCAGCATCAGAATCTGGCTGCGGACAATACGGGCCATGCCAACCCAATAAAGCAGGGCAAAAACAATAAATATACAGATCAATCCGACACCAATCGTATTAATCCAGCTAAAACCAGGTATTGAATTGGCAAGATCCTGTAAAGGATACTTGAGCGTAACCATCAGCAGGATAATAATCAGGATATCCGGCACCGTATAGATGATATCTACAATCCGCATCATAATCATGTCCGCCTTGCCGCCGAAATAGCCGGCGACAGCACCGTAGGTAGAGCCAATCAGCAGTACCAGAAAACTTGCAACGATACCGACCAGCAAAGATACGCGGCTTCCCATCATCAGTCGGACCATGGTATCACGGCCGTGTGAATCGGTACCTAAAAAGTGGGGAAATACACTTTCACCGTTCTTCATCATGTCCCGCTCCATTTCAGAGTATTGCATGGGAGCCAGATTCTCACTGCCGCGAACCTGTTGCTCATAGGTATAGGGGTAAAAGCTCGGTAAAATAAAAGCAAATATCATAACTGCCACAATTACAAACAGGCTGACCATTGCAACCTTGTTCCTCCCAAAACGGCGAAGACCATCTCTCCAGAAGTTAACACTCTCTCGCATAACAACCAGGCTCTGCTTCTCTTGCGCATTTGCCGGTATAAAATCTGATACATCAAGTTGAAAACTCAGTGTTTTTTTCATATCATTCATTGGACACGATCTCTCCCTATTTTAGTTTAATACGCGGGTCAACTAATTTGTAAACAATATCTACAAGCAAATTCATACCAATAATCAACGTTGCAAGGAAAATGGTTGTACCCATAATCATTGTATAATCCCTGTTGACGATTGAACTGATAAATTCGCTTCCCAAACCCGGTACGGTGAAAATTTTCTCTACGACAAAGCTTCCTGTCAATGTATATGCAAGCAGTGGTCCAAGATAGGTCACAACCGGCAGTATTGCATTACGCAAAGCATGCTTGAACAGCATTTTAAACTGGGATAATCCTTTGGCCATTGCAGTTCGCATGTAGTCCTGTCCCAGAACCTCCAGCATGCTCGAGCGCATCAGTCTTGAAATGTATGCGGTCGGATAAAAGGCCAACGCTGTTACAGGCATAATATAATGAGCAGGAGAGGTAAGCCCGTAAGTAGGTAACAAGTCCAGCTTAACACTGAATATCATCATCAGAACCGTGGATACCACGAAGCTGGGAACCGCAATACCGAAGGTGGATATGACAATGATAGTCTGATCCAGCCATTTCCCGCGATTGAGCGCTGCTATGCTACCAAGTGGTACTCCGATACATATAGCCACTAAAATAGCAATACCGCCAACCCGGGCTGAGACCTTGAATCCGCTGGAGATAATCTTGTTAACCGTACGGCCTCTCTGCTTCAGAGAAACGCCCATATCACCCTGGACAAGCTTGACCATATAGTTTTTGTACTGGACAATTTTGGGCTGATCCAGTCCGTACTTCTCATTCAGCGCTTTCAATGTTGCTTCTGACGGTGCTTTTTCCGCAAGGAACGGTCCGCCTGGAACCAAAAACATCAATGTAAAGGTTAATGTAGCAACAAGCCATAAAGTAACTATCGAAAGCAGAACTCTTTTAAAAACATATTTCCCCATAAGGACACTCCTCTTGTAAAATAAATCCGTCCGATTCCGGTCGATTTTAAAAAAAATTAATTTTAAATCAGTTTACATAATACAATAATATGTATCTTAAATCAACAAATAAAAAATGGTCACAAATGCCCGATATATACCAAAAAAGGTAGTGGGACTATCATCTTTGGATCAGCGCACACCATTGTGCCCTCCAAATAATACCACCTACCTGATTGCAATACATATATACTATCAATATTTATTTGCATTTTCAATGGGTTACATAAAATGTATATTTATTCACTAATCGCAGCTTATCCTGGAAGCCATAAACAACCCTCCGCAGAATACGATATTTGGAAAAAGCCCCGAAGCGTATGACACACTTCAGGGCTCTTCATTTTAATATGGATTGTTATCGCACAATTTTCCTGCCGCGCGATTTTTAGAATATGGATAAAGCAATAAACAAAGCTGCACACAGTGAAGACACCAGTGATACAACGGTGATCTGTGTATTGATAGACGGTCCTGCCGTATCTTTGCAGGGATCGCCGACTGTGTCGCCGACAACTGCTGCTTTATGTGCATCTGAACCCTTACCGCCTTCATTGCCCGCCTCAATAAACTTCTTGGCATTGTCCCAGAGACCGCCGGCATTGCTCATGAATAAAGCAAGGAGTAATCCGCTCATGATGTTTCCAGCCAGGAAGCCGCCGATTGCCAGCACGCCGCCTGTAAATCCGACAGCCAGTGTAACAAGTATTGTCATCAGGCCTGCAGGAACAAGCTCACGCAGAGCGCCAACCGTAGCGATATCGATACAGCGGTCATACTCCGGATGAACACCTTCCTTACCTTCCTTCAAACCTTTAATATCCCTGAATTGTCTATGGATTTCTTCAACCATTCGCTGAGCATTACGGTCAACGCCCAGCATGAGCATTGCAGAGAACACTGCCGGAACAGCTACTCCGATCATCATACCAAAAAATACTTTGGGATCCATAATGTCAAAGCCTGTAATCAGATCCAGGCCTTTTGCCAAAAGTATCTCGTTTACTTCTGCCATATATGCACCTAACAGTGCTATAACAGTAAGTCCGGCAGCACTTATGGCAAAGCCTTTGGTAACGGCCTTTACCGTATTTCCTGCGCTGTCCAGTTCATCTGCAATTCTCAGCGCCTCATCTCCGAGTCCGCCCATTTCGGCAAGACCTCTTGCATTATCAACAATCGGGCCAAACGCATCATTCGAAATGATCATACCAACGATGGATAGCATACCCACAGCCGCCATAGATATTCCGAAAAGAGCATCATTATATGAGTTGGGATCAACCCCGTTACAAAGCGTAAATGCCGCAAATGCAGTGATAGCTATACCGACCAGCGCGGGAAATACGCTAAGGAATCCATAGCTGATACCTGAAAGGATCGTAAAAGCAGGCCCTGTTTTAGAAGCATGCGCTACCTTTTGTACAGGCTTGTTCGTATCATTGGTGAAATAATCTGAAGTGATACCGATAATGACACCTACAAACAGACCAATTGCTGTTGCGCCCCAATAACGCCAGTTGAAATTAAAGAAATAAGTTGCTATAGCTGTAAGACCACAGAATAATGCAGTTGTGATATAAGTAGATTTGTTTAATGCAGAACCGGGGTTTCCGCTTTTACCGATACGTGCAAACAACACACCTAATATGGATGATAATAGTCCAAGGGATGCGAAACAGAAAATCATGCTGGTGTTAATACCCATACCGCCGTCAATGGCCATGCCCAGAACCAGAGCAGCTGCCATGGATGCAACGTTGGAGTCGAATAAATCCGCACCCATACCTGCTACGTCGCCGACATTGTCACCAACGTTGTCAGCGATAACCGCAGGATTGCGCGGGTCATCCTCAGGAATTCCAAGCTCTACCTTACCAACCAGGTCTGCACTGACGTCTGCTGTCTTAGTAAATATACCGCCGCCTGCTTTAGCAAACAGAGCCAGAGAAGAAGCACCAAAGCTGAATCCCAAAACAGTACTGGCATCTCCTGTAAGCATAAGTACACCGGTGACACCCAGAAGGCTGGTGCCGACAACTGCCATACCCATGACTGCGCCGCCGCGGAAGCCGGTCATAAATGCAGGTTGTATTCCTTTTTTGGCTGCCTCAGCACTCTTAACATTTGCGATGGTAGCAACTGAAATACCGATCCTTCCTGCAAGTGCTGAAAGAGCTGAACCAACCACATATGCAAATGCCATACCAATATTCTTTTCCGGACTGCCTTGCCAAATTGGATGAGGAAGGAAAATTAAGATAATTACTGCAACAATTCCGGCGAAAATTGCCAGCATTTTGTATTCGCGGTTTAAAAAAGTGTAAGAACCCTTACGAATTAAATCACCAACTCTTGCGATCTCCACATTGGAGGAGGGTTGTGCTTTTACCCAGGTATAGAGCCAGGCAGCCATACCAAAGGCAAGTGCTGAAACTAAAATAGCTACTGTTGACCAAAACATTTTCCACTATCTCCTTTTCGTTTTTTTATCTTCCCAGGAAACGTCATCCTGGAAGACCCTATTTAAAAGTAAGTAACTAATAATAAAGTAGATAAAGCAGCTCCTTTCATTAAATAATATTGACTAACAGCAGGCAAAATAAAGTTTTTTCTATATAAAACTAGAAAAACAACAATTTCCACCAAATACATTATATGCTCAAGATTTTTTTTTGCAAGTATAAAATGTGGAATTATTGTTTTGAACTATCTGTTATGCTTTATAGTTGCATAAAACGCGTTAAAAAGGCTCACAAAAAAGAGACACCCTTTAAAAAAGTGTCCCTTGGTAAAGTGTATTCACGTTGAATTCAACTACACTCAAACACATCTGGAGTGCATACCGATAATTGTATACCGGCATGGTACTGAGCGATTACTATTTTAGTATCACACCTTGAATGGACGGGTCGATTTCCTTCACAAAGTGCTCAGCATCCGCTCGGTTACCGACAACATCGGCAAAGTGAATGGGAACTGCTATTTTTGGGCTGATGATGTCAGCCGCTTCCACCGCTTCTGCGGAAGTCATGGTATAAGTGCCCCCCACCGGCAGGAAAACAACATCCGCCCTGATATCCTTCATCTCCGGTATGAGGTCCGTATCCCCGGCAAAATAATAGTCTGCGTGATCTATGTTTACAACATATCCGACCCAATGATTTTCTTTCCTGTGAAACCTTTTATTCATATTGTAGGCAGGAACTGTAATGAACTTCAGCCCCTCCAATTCATACTCTTTTGAAGGCACTACTGTAATCACGTTGGTATAGCCTGCTTCCTCAGCATCCTTAACACAATCTTCTGGTAAAACGAGAAGGGTGTTCTCTTTTGCCAGTTTTTTAATATCCTTCAAAGAAAAATGATCGTAGTGACTGTGCGAGATCAATATGATATCTGCATCCTTTGGCTTTCCTTCTATTCCGAACGGATCAAAGTAAATCGTTCTGTCCCTCTGGATCCTTATCGTGGACTGTTTCAGATGTCTGACCCCTTCCAGCAGATTCTCATTCATTCTTCGCGCCTCCTTCA
>JAEZLF010000103.1 GCA_023435925.1 Bacillota bacterium | reverse complement strand
GCTTTCCCGGGTTTCTTAATTGGATTGTCACACTTTCTCATTAGTTGGATCAAATTATTAACCGCTCTGTCTACGGCCTTTCCATCAAGCTCCCCGGTTCTATACCCCTCCTGAAGCAAATGGTAGCTGCATTCTCCCACAGAGGGCATTTCCAGATTCAGGCCACTATTGATACTCTTTACTATATCATTTACAGCGTACCAGTCCGAAATAACCAATCCGTCATAACCCCATTCGTCTCTCAGAAGATCGGTTAAAAGCCATTTGTTTTCGGAGCAGTACTCTCCCAGAAGCTTGTTGTATGCGCTCATTACTGTCCACGGATCGGCTTCCTGTATTATTTCTTTAAAAGCTTTCAGATATATTTCATTTAATGCTCTTTCATCAATGAGAGTGTCTATGGACAGCCGGTATGCTTCCTGATTATTCGCAGCAAAATGCTTGAGGGATGAGCCAATTCCGTTCTCCTGAAGGCCTTTGATATATGCAACTCCCAACTCTTTTGACAAATATGGGTCTTCCGAAAAATACTCAAAATTTCTGCCGCACAGCGGGCTTCTTTTCATGTTCACTCCAGGAGCAAGAACAACATCGACACCTTTTTCGGCAGCTTCTTGTGCGATGCAGGAGGACACCTCGCGAACAAGAGCCGGATCCCAGCTGCATGAAAGGGCGGCCGGAGTGGGAAAGCAGGTGGCCTTGCAGCTTTCATTCAGTCCCAGATGATCATTTTCACCCGGTTGATATCTCAAACCTGAGGGCCCATCAGAAAAAACGATTTCCCTTATACCATATTCGGGGTTGCCATGAGTCACCCAAAAGTTCTTACCGTTTAACAACCTGAGTTTTTGATCCATTTCCATGTTCTTCATAAAGCATCATGACTCCTTAGAGACTGTATACTTGTATTATACTATAACGAGGAAACAAAAGTATCCCCCACTTCTATAAGTGGCGGGTACCGATTTGGTTCTCAGGCGGCGAGCATATCTCCCAGGATGCATGGGCGAGCAGCAAGCAAAGCTTGCGTCCAGCCCCGCCTCGTTGAAACGCCGCTGAGGTTATGAAATTTTTATACAAACGAAAAATTTCATTTTGAACTGAGGCGTTATAAAAAGGATATGCATACAGTATGATTCCATTGCTTTTATATAATTGAAAATACGCAAATTGGCATTGCACTTGACATCTCGGAATTCGGATATGATAATAAAAAACAATAGATGGGACAAGCTTCTGGAAGACAAACTTTTTTAGGGAGGATGCGGATTTTGCAATTCATTTTTCACAAGAGCCGTATGTGAAAAAGGTGACAATATACTGCGAATAATATGGAAGGTTTAGCCAGTATTTTAGAAACATTGATGATTTTGAGTTTTGGCGTTTCATGGCCGTTATCTATCGTGAGGTCGTACCGTTCCCGTTCCACGAAGGGGAAAAGCCTGCTATTCATGTGCTTTATTCTGTTTGGCTATTTTTGCGGAATTATATCAAAATGCATTTCCGGAACATTTAACCTGGCATTTTGGTTCTATTTCCCCAATGTGATCATGGTATCGACAGACATTTGCCTTTACTTCCGGAACAAGAGAATTGAAGCAGGTAGTAAAAAGGAGTAGTGCGGTTGCCGGACGCTGGTATTGCTGCTGCGGGCATAAGGGGCAGCAGGGATAACTGAATACAAGTTTGTTTCTTAACCGGCTGCGGGAATAATCTGCCGCAGCCGGTTAAGAAAGTTACTTGGCTACCTTTTTAAGTCTTGACCGAATCAGAAGTCTTTCTGCGTAGTAGGTGATTGTTGAGAATACGGACAATATACTAATATACTTTATAATAACACCTAAGACGTTCGATCCGCGGGGAATGTTACCATAGGGGCCATTACCGTCAGGTTTCCTGCCTCCTGGACCTTTTCCCATATCCTTGCCATTACGCACCGGTCTATCCTGAGACTGTTTGCCGTCCTGCTGTACATCGCCTGTGACGGTGTCCTGATTATCAGAAGAAGGAAACTGGCTGTCAGAAGAGAATTGCCCATCCGACACGAAATCGCCATCTGGCAGGACTTCACCATCCGGCAGGACTTCGCCATTCTTCGGGCGCTCTGCGTCTGTTGGGAAACCTCGCTTACCCCCGTTGCGTATTTCAAAACCGCCCTTTCTTCCGTTTGCAAATACGTTCGCCTTTGAAAAATAGTTTGTGATATAAATATTATACGATCCGAAAAGAAATATACCAAGCACAAGTATCCGGGCTATCAACGGAGTAACCTTATTTGCCGGCAATCTGACCAGCTTTTTAATCATGTCCATGATCCATTTCCAGTGCAGGCCGACATGAATTCCCATGAATAGAAGCGTCAAATATGATACCGAAATATGAAGCTGCTCGAAGTTAAAGGATATTCCAATCTGTAGATTGGAAAATACCACTTTTGAGATAAAGATGCCGCTAACCAGAATAAATGCCATGCACAAGAGAAGTATTACATCCAGTATGTAACACAATTTTGCTCTCAAAGGCATTTGTCTATTGAACAAGCCCTTTGTAACCTTTTTGATCCATTTCCAGTTGAGAAGCTTATGCAGAAGAAATGCTCCACAAATAACAATACCAGCTACCTCATGAAATGCCATGCCGGTAAATACCATTTTGTTGAATAGCAGTGCAAACACCATAACCATCGCAATATCAAGGACTATTTTTATAACATTCATTTTTTTCATGATGCTATAACCTCCATTTAATCTTTACGAATAAATGGTATCAGTTGAATATTTAAAAAATCTTAGAATTCACGGAAAATTTTTCTTACCTCAGTAGTATTTTAACGAGGCGGGGGACATCTTGGCCTCGTTATAATTAAGAAAATAGTTGGAGGAAACTATCATACCCAAATGGCCTCGCTAAGAACGCTCTGACCATGCAAATCTTCAACGCATACTAACTTAACCAGCAGCCAAGCGCGCTCAGCTTCGGTCAATTCATGGATTTTTGTAGCTGAATCTGAGGTGGCTAAGCGCAGGGTTATGCTGTCGATGGCATTGATTTTATTCTCAGCCGAGGCGACGACATTTTGCCACGCTGTCTTTTTATGGACGAGTGCTTCCATAAACCTTTCGTTAGACATGCCACCATCCAGCAGCTTTTTTATCTCCGACAGTGAAAATCCAAGCTGTTTGAGTTCGAGAACCGCGTCGAGCTGTTGAACCTGGTCGGCGGTATAATAACGATATTTTGTTGCTGGATCAATTTTAACTGGTTTAATGATTCCCATCTTTTCGTAAATGCGTATCGCTTTAGCTGTTACATTAAAAAACCCAGCAATCTCACCAATACGCAATAAATTATCCTCCATTATGTCCTCCGTTTTCGAGCATTGTTTTGTTTATACGCTGTATACCTGCCATACTTGCCTGTATGGAAATCAAGCAATTGATCAGCATATTGGAACCTATCAATAAACCGAGGCGGTATTGGAAGGCTCCGGCTAAATCGCCAAAAGTTAAGAGTCCTCTTGTGATCCAGCCGCTGCATACAATAAGTAAAACCAAATACCCGCTTAATCCGAATGGTAAAATGGCAATAGCGGCGTTTAAAGCGTTCCTTTTCCATATCCTCATTTTCGCCCGCATAAGATCCATACTGCTTTTTTCGAAACGCTTCATCAAATAATCACGCGCGTCATACAGAAGCGCGATATCTGCACAAGAGACTAATGTCGTTAGTTCACTCATGTTTGCAGCCGTGGCTTCGAGAGACCTTTTATTAAGCTTCGGCATGACCCGCGCAACCAAAAGCTGGCTGGTTATTATGTGCGGAATGACAAACAGCATTACCCATCCGAGCACCGTCGGATTTATACCCCATAGTATCGCCGAGGATACGGCGATTCGTAAGATGGCGTTAACAGCGTGAGGCAAGTGAATGGGTTGAGAAAAAGGCATTTGCACATCCGTATTCATCCGTGTTAGCCACTCGCCATGAGAAGTCCCTTCAATGCGCTCGCAAGAAAACGTTGTAATCTTATCAAACAGTTTGACGCGCAACCGGCTTTCCATCCGCACGACAAAAGGCGCGTAAATGCTCCATACAATTCCATTATACAAAAAAATACACAGGCTCGCAATAATGAACGTAATGCAGGCTCCGGTCAACAAACCGATGTCATTTTGCCCGATGGCGTCAAAGGCGTTTTGCAGAAACACCGCTTGAATAATAGTCATACATAAATCTACAGGAGAACGCAAGATAAGCAGGATTATGAACTGCAAACCACCGCCGGTTATGTTCAATAGTTTTTTCATTTCACAGAGCATACAACCGCCCTCCCTCTAACCGCAGAATTCTGTCGCAGTCTGATAGCATTTCCGGTTGATGCGAAACATGCAGGACGGTTTTACCCTCGGTCAAACTTACCAAAGCTGCCATCACGGCCGCGCCTGTGCTGCTATCAAGAGCGGAGGTCGGTTCATCCAGCAATATTACCGGCGCGTTTTTGGCTATAGCCCGTGCAATCGCTATGCGTTGAGCCTGCCCTCCTGATACCTGCCCTCCACGCTCGCCGACAAACGTATCAAGTCCATTGGGCAGTGAATTAATCCATTCGGAAAGCTGGGCTTTATCACAGACTCGGTGTAATAAAGCTTCGTCAATACTGTGGCCACATGAAATGTTATCGTGAATACTGGCGGGAAAAAGCATCGCGCTTTGCAGAACCATTGCTACCAGTTTACGCCTTTCAAGAGAAGGATGAGCTTCACCGATCGTTATACTGCCTGTTTGTACGTCATAAAGACCGCTTATCAGCTTCAATAAAGTACTTTTCCCGCCACCGCTCACACCGATAATGCCTACGGTTTCGCCGGATTTTACGGATAGATTTATACAGTCCAGCACTCGGTTACCTTCATAGGAGAGGCGTTTCATGTTTACAGAGAATTGCCGGAACGCGGCAATAAGTCCGGGCATATTCATCATCACTCCTGACACGTTTCCCGATAGGTTAAGAAATACATACAGTGTACCGACTGAGAGCGAGCCGTTAATAACCATGCCACCGCCGACAAGGAACAATAGCATAAGCGGTATACTGCTTAAAAGGCCCGATAAAGACATAAGACGCGCCCGTGTTCGTTCAACCCGGACAGTTTGATGTTCCCATTCGCAGACTTCTTTATGATAATAATTACGCATCATATGTGCTGCGTCATAAAGCTGGATAATTGGAAATAAAGTCAACAATGTATCGGCGTATTTGTTCATCTGCCCTTTCGTATGTTGGCTCAGTTGTGTTGCCTTGTCGATTATTTTACTCGAATATAAAACATACAGCATAATAATGAGAACAGGAAAGTTTGCCCCTAAAGTTAATTTTGTGTTGAGGATCAATAACCACACCAGCGTTGCGGTAAAATTTATACCGTCGTTAATCAGTTGATAAAGGTTGCTGCTTAAGTATCCAGAAACGTCTGCTATCTCGTTTTGTAGTTTTGACAGTTCCTCTCCTGTGTTTAGGCGTTCAACCTCGGATAATGGCATGAAAGAAAAATACCGCGCATATCCCATTCGCAAATCGTGGGTCAGCATCTCACAAGTGAAACCGGATATATATGTTTTTATACAATTAGCCACGCACATAACAATCATTATGAAGACAGCCAATAATACAGTTTCTGTCGTTAATGCGCTTCTTTGGCTGACAGTATTGATAATTCTGCTGAGCTGTGTGTTCCACCATAAAGTAATTGCAGCAAGCAAACCAATCGATAAAACTGTTGAAAGTGTTAATGAAAATCGCTTTCTTAGCATTTGCGCAAGTAAAAACAATTGATTCCACCCCCTCAAGCAATCAGTATAAACTATGTCCCGAGGGCAGAGTCAATTGTTGTTTATCTTATAAGATGTACAGCGAGTTTTCAGTTAAGAAATGAGTTTGATGGCGTGAAAATCGGTGTAACATAATTTGTATCCGAAGTCCTATAGTATTTTTAGCGTCAGTTTGATAGAATGTTTCATGTAAAAGGGAAGGGACGTGTTAATGTGGAGGATAAGTCATTTGAACTACTAACCAAGATGTATAGCGAGTTTTCAGAGTTCAGGAATGAGTTTAGAGGCCTGAAAAGCGATGTTAAGGACTTGAAGGATGATGTTAAGGGCTTAAAGAAAGACGTTGTTCGTATCGAAAACAAGGTAGACAGCGAATCAAAAGCTTTATTTGACGGATACAGGCAGACTTATGAAGAAATTGTGGATATTAAGAAATCCGTAAATGAAATCTCAGCAAAGGTTGATAAACAGGGCGTAGAAATCCGTGTAATAAAAGGTGGAGCAGTAAACGCCTGATAGTGTCATAGGCTTCAACTTTACACAACTTCCAAAGCACATTAGTAAGCAGCTTAAAATAGAGGGTTCGCAGTGAATTGAGAAAACAAACCAAGGCAGACAAACAGCAGAATGCCCGGCAGACCAATAAAACGGTAACCGGTTTTTTTATGTATTGCAAAATGCATGAATCGAACAAAGAGTAATCGTTCAGAGATAACTACAGAATTGCGATAAATGGTTGATTATCCGCTCACATCGTTTTATAATACTGTATATGCTGCAAAAAAGGTGTTGGTAAGAGAAATCATTTTTGCAGCAAGATGTATTAAGGTACAGCAGGGTGTATAAAGGTAATTCAAGTGAACAAACTGAGGAACCCAAATTTTTTCATTGCATATATGATTCGTTTTTTGTAGCATGGTTTTTAATAAATATTAATCTTTTGTGAGGTTGCAGAACGGGAGGAAGGAAGAAATGCCTATCACTGAGTTTTTGTCGCGTAATGCCGAGTTGTACGGAAATGAAAAATGCCTGACTGAAATCAATCTGGATCTTCAGGAGCGCCATAATGTTATCTGGCGCGAATATGAGCTGATTGAGAACAATCCCGCAGGTGAATACCGAATTGAAATGACCTGGCGTGTTTTCGAAGAGAAAGCAAATCGTGTAGCAAATCTGTTGCTTAAAAGGGGAATAAAAAAGGGAGAAAAGGTAGCTATTCTTTTGATGAATTGTCTGGAATGGCTGCCGATCTATTTCGGCATATTGAAATCCGGCGCTATTGCAGTGCCGCTGAACTTCCGGTACACTGCGGAGGAAATCAAGTATTGTCTGGGTTTATCCGATACCATCGCCATGATATTCGGGCCGGAATTTATCGGCAGAGTAGAAACCATTTACGATCAGATACCCAATGTGAGAGTGCTTCTTTTTGCAGGTGAAAACCGTCCCAGCTTTGCAGAAAGCTATGACCGCCTGACTGCCAATTGCTGCTCCGAGGATCCGCAGATTAAGCTGTCGGACGAGGACGATGCGGCAATATACTTCTCATCGGGAACCACAGGATTTCCAAAAGCGATTTTGCATACCCACAGCAGCTTAATGTCAGCTTGCTATACAGAGCAGAAACATCATGCTCAAACCCGAGAGGATAATTTTTTATGTATACCGCCTCTTTACCATACCGGTGCAAAGATGCATTGGTTCGGAAGCTTGCTGTCAGGTAGCAAAGCGGTACTGCTGCGTGGGATTAAGCCGGAATGGATTCTAAAAACAATTTCTCAGGAAAAAATAACAATTGCCTGGCTTTTGGTTCCATGGGCTCAGGATATACTGGATGCCATTGACAGCGGAGAAGTAAAGCTGGAGGATTATGATCTTTCTGCCTGGAGGCTGATGCATATTGGCGCCCAGCCCGTTCCACCCAGCCTGATCCACCGCTGGAAAAAGTATTTTCCAAAGCATCAATACGATACAAACTATGGATTGAGTGAATCGATTGGCCCCGGATGTGTCCACCTGGGTACTGAGAATATTCATAAGGTCGGCGCTATTGGTATACCGGGTTACCAGTGGAAGATAAAAATCATTGATGAAAATAAGTGTCCCGTTGAGCAGGGGATGGTTGGAGAATTAGCCGTCAGTGGACCTGGCGTGATGAAATGCTACTACAACGATCCGAAAGCGACTGCAGCAGTCATCCGGGATGGCTGGCTATTAACCGGCGATATGGCCAGAATGGATGAAGACGGTTTTGTTTATCTGGTTGACCGCAAGAAGGATGTCATCATCAGCGGCGGAGAGAATATCTATCCCGTACAGATTGAAGATTTCCTGAGAGGACATCAAAAGATTAAAGATGTAGCAGTGATCGGCCTGCCTGATAAGCGGCTTGGTGAAATAACAGCCGCTATCATTGAACTGAAGCCGGAGTGCAGGTGCAGTGAAGAGGAAATAGAGACCTTCTGCGCTCCGATGCCCCGCTATAAGCGCCCGAAGAAGATTATCTTTGATAAAGTTCCCCGCAATCCCACCGGCAAGATAGAAAAACCGCGGTTAAGGGAAAAATATGGTGTAGCAAGCTTAGTAGCGGATCAAACGGAGAGATAAGAGTCAGAATATCAAGTCCGAAAATCAAGTCCAAATCCGGACATGGGATAGAATGGTAAAAATATTAGTATTAGCCGGTGCATCCCAAGAAGACCCGCCTCTAAAAGTGGCGGGAGCATGTTACAATAGGAACTATTGTCGCTGTCTTATCAATAGTTGGAGTCTCCCGCCTCTATAGGCGGGAGCGTGTCACAATAAGAAGAGCATTCCCTATATCCTGCTTCTGAGCATTGCGGGAAGATCACCCTGCTAGAGATCTGTAAAAGGATGAACTGAGTCCTAAGAGCTTACCACAGTGTACGCTGCTCAAAATCTTTATGACAGCGGGGGCAATGGACTGTATGTTTTCCTTTTTTGCGGGAAAGGCGCAGCATGGCCTTGCAGTGAGGGCATTTCCGGAAACGATGTGTTTTGATTTCTTTTATTCTGCGTATTGTCAAGGAGAATTTTGCTTTCACTCCGTTCCAAAGCTTCATGAATTTCTCGTTTTCCATACGTCTTTTGTACATATTCCGTGAGAATACCCTGATAGCTGCTATAGTAATAATGACCCACATAAGAATACTGATGATTGGAGAACGGACAAAAAGATTAACAATGAACAACACAAAATATGCCACAAGTAGGGCATAGTATAGTTGGTCGATTCCGTATCTGCCGCTCATAAAATGAACCAGTCTATCTTTAAAATTTAATTTTCTCAATTCTGTCACTCCCTTTATTTTATCTTCGTCTTCAGAAGAGGCTGACCTCTGTAGATTAAATCCGTCCGCAGCACATACAGCACATCCTGGCAAAGCAAAGGCCCAAGCACAGCTTGTCCATGCTGATAATCGGCATTCCGAAATCCTGTCTTTGCTGCTGGTAAGCACGTCCACCGTTTTGAATCCGGTTTAGTACGCGCTGGTATTCCGGATTATCCGGCTCCATCATTACTGCGGTTTTAGCATGGTTCAAGGCAGTAATTTTATTGCCGGCTCCATCATTTGCAATGGCGCTGTAATAATACCATTGGGCGCTCCGGTTCGTTATATTGGATAGCACATGGATTGCTTCTTCAAATGAGCCGGCTCGGATGTAATGTATAACCGTGTCAAATTCAGAATAACTGCGTTTTTGCTGCCCGCCGCTACCGCCGAAACCGAAGCCCCAAAAAGGATCAAAACCGCTAAACGGGCCGTTTTCTCCAAAGGGGTTAAAGCCGTCTCCAAAGGGATTATACCCACCGGCGGATTGACTGCCTCCGCTGCCGTAGGAGCTTTGACCGCTGTAGCCGCCGCTTTGGGATGTGTCTCCGTTCTTTATCTGCTCATAGGCAGCATTAATTTCACTCATTTTTTTTGCTGCTTCTTTGTCACCCTGATTCAGATCCGGGTGGTATTTCTTTGCCAGCTTGCGGTAAGCTTTTGTAATCTCCTCATCCGAAGCAGTTGGAGCTACACCAAGTACTTTATAGGGATCATTGATCATTGTTTACGTGTCTCCTTTTTTGGTTTTCTGCTTCATACCTTGTCCAAATACCCGAATAAAGGATATTTTCAATTAACTCCTTATTCTGTATGATTGGAAGAAGACGGTATATTTCAACACAGTCAGCCGCCAACAGATTTAGAATAGCATTGAAATCTTCAGAGGGGAAGGCAATCATCGGATTAGGGCGCTCTTTTTGGATATCTGCTTTTAGATCCAGACATGCATCCATGATATAAATAAACTTACCCAGTGCCTTCCCGAATCGGCGTAAATTCTCTGCATATTCATCCTCATAGAGAACGAAGATGGCACTCATGAGTTCTCCGAAGCAATTTGCGGGGATATCGGGATTCAGTCCGCCTGATTTCTCAATAATGGAAAGCTCGCGCAGGCACCTCTCTATTGCAGCACATTGTATCGGGTGTTGAGCTTTAATCTGTTTATACGCACGTTCAAACAGCTTTGCCTTACATCGTGGAAGTATCTTCCTGTCATCCTTCCAATCATCCAGATATTTATAGTAGGCCAGTGCAACATTCATGTCCGCAGCATATTCGGTGATATCATTCTGCAGGTATTTATGCTGTTTCATAGGATGAACCGCGCACCGTTCAACTGCAATTGCGGTATTCTTCCTGTAGAGGGAAGATAGAAACAGCACCAGAAAGGTCATATCATAGGTAAGTGTGATACGGCTTATTATCCCGTGGCGTTTGCCCAATGTCCTGCATAAACCGCAATAATATGCACGGTATTGCTCTTTTTCTTCCGATGTTAGCTTATTTGTATTAGCAACAACATAACCAAATATATTGCTCACCTTCCTCTCCGTATATCCCGGATGAATTGCCCGCCATACCTCTGTTACTTTTCGTCATCAGTGGAGTTAAAACCTTCTTCTGAGCTTCTGTAATCTTCATGGCTTTCTGTGAAATCCGGGCTGTTATTCGGTTCGCCATAAGGAACGTTGTGCTGAAGTGTCTCCAGTAATGCGGACAATTCATTACAGGCAGCGATTGCACGGGATGTATCCTTGCTTTTTAGCTCTTTTTTGGTATGCTTTACGGCTTCGTTCAGCATGGCTCGGTCATTTTTATCAAGCTTTTTCATTATTGAGGAAGCCTGAAAAATCAACTGTTCTGCATGATTTTGTACGGTGGCTTCTTCTTTATGCCGCGCATCCTCAGCAGCAAACTGCCTGGCATCCCGTATGGCCTGATCAATTTCTGCCTGACTCAGGTTTGAAGTAGCGGTAATGGTAATGTTTTGCTCTTTACCGGTGCCAAGATCCTTCGCTGATACATTGACAATACCATTGGCGTCAATATTGAAGGTCACTTCGATCTGAGGAACGCCTCTAAGTGCCCGGCGGATGCCGCTTAATTTGAATTTCCCTAATGTCTTGTTGTATTTGGCCATTTCGCGTTCACCCTGCAATACATGAATTTCAACAGAAGTTTGGAAATTAGCGGCAGTAGTGAAAATCTGACTCTTCTTTATGGGTAATGTTGTATTTCGCTCAATAATTTTTGAGAAAACATGTCCCATCGTTTCAATACCGAGAGAAAGTGGGGTTACATCCAAAAGCAGCAGACCCTTTACATCTCCGACCAGAACTCCGGCTTGAAGAGCGGCTCCCATTGCGACGCATTCATCAGGATTAATACCCTTAAAGGGCTCTTTACCCATGAAGTTTCTGACAGCCTCTTGAACGGCGGGGATCCGGCTTGAACCTCCAACGAGCAAAACCTTACTGATCTCGGTATTATTAAGACCAGAATCGCGCATTGCCTGCCGTACCGGATCCATTGTTGCATTGACGAGATGTGCAGTTAATTCGTTAAATTTAGCTCGGGTCAGTGTAATATTCATATGAAGCGGACCTGATGAATTGGAGGTAATGAATGGAAGATTGATCTCTGTAGATGTCAGGCCGCTCAATTCAATTTTTGCTTTTTCTGCCGCTTCCTTTACCCGCTGCATTGCAACAGGATCTTTGGCCAGATTAAAACGGGTTTCCTTCTTAAATTCCTGTACGAGATAATCCATCACAATACTGTCGAAATCATCTCCGCCAAGACGATTATTTCCGGCGGTGGCAAGCACTTCAATTACACCGCTGCTTATGTCGAGAACGGATACATCAAAGGTTCCTCCGCCTAAATCATAGACCAGAATCTTCTGGGGAATTTCTTTATCAACACCATAGGCCAGAGCTGCGGCAGTGGGCTCATTAATGATTCTCTGTACATTTAAGCCTGCGATTTTGCCCGCATCCTTGGTTGCCTGGCGCTGTGCGTCGGTAAAATATGCCGGTACGGTAATTACCGCCTCATGAACCGTTTCGCCAAGATAGCTTTCTGCATTGGCTTTCAGCTTTTGTAATATCATTGCAGAGATTTCCTGCGGCGAATACTTCTTACCATCGATGTTTATTCTGTAATCACTGCCCATTTCACGCTTTATGGAGCTGACAGTGCGTTCGTGGTTTGTCACTGCCTGGCGCTTTGCAATCTGGCCCACCATACGCTCGCCTGTTTTAGAAAATGCAACAACTGACGGAGTGGTGCGTCCACCTTCTTCACTTTGAATTACAACAGCTTCGCCGCCTTCCATGACAGCGACGCAGGAATTCGTTGTTCCTAAATCAATACCAATTACTTTTGACATTTAAATCTCTCCTTTATATAAAAAGCTTTTTTCGTTACTCACTTCTTAGAGCAGCAGCGGGGGATTTGCTGACTGCAATTCCAGCTGGAATCAATCCGGCAATAAAGCTGAGGGTCATGCTGATAAGGATAAGTGACAGCCCTCCGGTAAAAGATAATATCCGACTGTTCATCTGATCCGGGACTGTTTCTGATACCAGGCCAGCGGGTACCAATAACAGAAATACAGAACAAACACTGAATATACCTGTGATAAAGCCTATAATCAGAGATCCTGCCGCAAGAATCCTGAATATATCTTTTTTTGATGCGCCGATACTTCGGAGAACACCGATTTCTCCGGTTCTTTCCAGAACCGAAACAGCTACGGCTGTAAAGAACAGAGAAGAGAAGATTACCGTTAACACAATCCATACATATGAAAATTCTGTCGCGATTCTTTGCAGGTAGCCGATGTTCTCCGATATATGCTCAATGGGAAGCAAGCCGCCGGAAAAGGCCCAAATAAGCGCAATTCCGGTTATGCAGCCAATTCCGGATAACAAGATCCGAAAGGTCTCTGCTTTATTTGCCGTCAGATGGTTCGTAACGATGAACAAAGCAGAAAAAAAATCTATGGTGGCCTTTTTTCTCTTATTTTTATCAGGTAACTTTTGCTTGTGAGGCTTTTCCACAACGATGTGGTAAGGGTTTGAGTCAATTGATATATTGCCGTCCAGCAGCTCTATTCTTCGCGTAGTATACAGCGCTGCAAGCTCGGGATTACCGGTGGCCATGATAATCAGCTTCTCCTCGGATAGCTCTTTGAATATCTCCATAATATGCCTGGCGGTTTCCGGATCCAGAGTACTTGTTGGATCATCTGCAAGTAAAATTTCCGGATCGTTTACTAATGCCCTTGCGATTGCTACTCGCTTCATCTGACCGCAGGACATCTGCTCCGGCTTTTTATCAAGCTGGTCCCCAAGACCAACTTTATTCAGAGCCTTGATGGACTTCTCCATGCGCTCTGAACGGGACATGCCGGAAAGCCTGAGAGAAAGTTCAACATTGGCAAGAGCCGTCTGATGCAGAATCAGACCATTATTTTGAAACACAAAACCGATCATATTGTTGCGGTAGTCATCCCAATCTCTGCCCGAAAATTTCTTTGTTGTCTTTCCGTTAACAGATAAATCACCGCCGGTATAGTCATCCAGTCCGCCAATGATATTCAGCAGGGTTGTTTTTCCTGTTCCCGACGGACCAAGGATCGATACGAATTCATGATCACGAAATACAATATTGATACCTTTCAATGACTTTTTTATTGTACTTCCGACTGTGTATTCTCTTGTAATGTTTTTCAATATCAGCAATTATATCGCGACTCCTTTTTTACTATGGTGCCATTATACAGGGATAATATGAACTGAATATAAACTGAACATAAATTGCTCCGGATTTTGTTTAAAGTCAGTTCACAATTAAGTGTTATAACGAGGCTAAAGTAAGAAAATTTTTCTACAAACGAAAAATTTTCTTTAAACCAAAGTGTTATAATGGATTCTAAGGTGATAGAATTATGAAATTGTATAGTATAAGGAATAAGGAGGCACTCCGATGTTTCGTATCCTGGTAGCGGAAGATGACTACAGTACAAGAAAATTAATGGAGGCGGTACTGCTTCAGAACGGTTATGAGGTCATTCTGGCGAAAGATGGGATCGATGCGCTGGACAAAATGGATAACCATCATGTGGATTTAATTATTCTTGATTTGATGATGCCACGCATGGACGGCTATGAATTTACGAAGACACTGCGTAAAGGTAACTGTAATCTGCCGATTTTAATGGTAACAGCTAAGGAAACACTGGCGGATAAAAAGGAGGGCTTTCTTGCAGGAACAGATGATTATATGGTGAAGCCTGTGGATGAAGAGGAAATGATTTTACGAATTGCGGCACTTCTCAGGCGCTCCCAAGTTGTAAATGAACATCGGCTGACTGTTGGAAAAACAGTTTTGGATTATGATGCATTTACCGTTACACGAGAGGGTGTGGCTCAGGAATTGCCGAATAAGGAATTCATGCTGCTGTTCAAATTGCTTTCCTATCAGAATAAAATTTTCACCAGACGCAGCTTGCTGGATGAAATATGGGATATGAACTCGGATACGGATGAACGCACAGTAGATGTCCACATCAATCGTTTGCGTGATCGGTTTAAGGAAAACACTGATTTTGAGATCGTTACAGTCCGGGGACTTGGATATAAGGCGGTGGCTAAAGGATGAACAGGATTAAATCTCTCAACATCACCATGACCGTAATGGTGTTTTTTATTATGATATCGGCAGGGTTTCTTACAGGAATATGCTTTCTGTTTTTATATATGATTGGGTTTTTCCCGATTCCTGCCATTGCACCGGTTATTTCATTACTGATACCGTTGTTTGTAAGCAGTGTCATCGGAACTTCTATTTCCGGAGTAGCAAGTGAAAGGCTATTGAAACCGCTGAATCAGCTAATTAAGGCAACGAAGGCCGTATCCACAGGTGATTTCAGCGTCCGCGTGGAAGAAATTAACAGCCATTCAGAAATTGCAGATTTGCTCAGAAACTTTAATCATATGTCAGAGGAGCTGGGCAGTATTGAAATGTTTCGAAATGACTTTATAAATAACTTCTCTCACGAGTTTAAAACGCCCATTGTTTCAATCAGAGGCTTTGCAAAGCAACTGCAGAATGAAAATCTTTCGGTTGAAAAACGGAAGGAATATACGGACATTATCATCAGTGAGTCGGAACGGCTGACGAACATGTCGGCTAATATTCTGCTCCTGACTCAGTTCGAGAACCAACAGTTTATCACCAACCAAACGGTATATGAGCTGGATGAACAGATACGGAATTGTATTATACTTTTTGAAAAGCAATGGAGCGGGAAAAACATAGAAATCAACGTCAATCTGGAGCCGGTAAAAATCTGCAGTAATGCGGAAATGCTCTCCCATCTGTGGATCAATCTGATTGAAAATGCTATTAAGTACTCAAACAATTATGGACATATCACCATTAGCTGTCATGAATTAGAGGATGACATCCAGTTTAAAATAAGCGATGATGGCAATGGTATGGATGATAAAACCATGAGTCATATTTTTGACAAATTTTATCAGGGTGACCGATCGCGTGCAGTAAGGGGAAACGGGCTTGGGCTTTCTATTGTCAAACGGATCGTTGAGCTATGCAAAGGTGAAATTGCAGTAGAGAGCAAAATCGGACAGGGAACTACCTTTATTGTGAAGCTGCCGAAGGTGCAGGAGATGTAAGAAGTAAGAAGTATGTAAGTTTTTATTACTTAGTCCAAACAGTAAGGAGTATGAGAAAGCTCCCGCCAGAAAAAGGTGAGAGCTTTTTTGGCATGTGTGAAATATGACAAACATTTTGTCCGATTTGAGATTTTTTTTGTTATTGTTTTCACGCAATTGACATTGATAAAATTTTATCAATGTGCTAAAATACAGATATAGATTGTTATAATTTTCACATACAATATTGCATACAAAAGGAGATATCATCATGGCAAAAAAGAATCTATTTGATTTATCTGGCAGAGTAGCAGTAGTAACCGGCGCATCCTCGGGCTTGGGTGTCCAAATGGCAAAGGCTCTTGCGCTTCAGGGCGCTGATATAGCGATTTTAGCACGCCGCAAGGAGAAATTGGAGGCAGTTGCGGAAGAGATAAAAGCATTGGGTGTTAAATGTGTATCCGTTCAGTGTGATATCACAGATACGGAAGCTATTAAAAACGCAGCGAAGATTGTTGAAACAGAATTGGGAAAAGTAGATATACTTATCAATAACGCCGGTAATGGCGGAGTAGGGCCGGCCGAAGAAATGACGGATGAGGACTGGGATCATACTATGAACGTTGACTTGACCGGGGTGTTTAAGGTTTCGCGTGAGTTTGGTAAGATCATGATTAAAAATAATTATGGGCGCATCATTAACATATCCTCCATGTACGGAATGGTTGGAAACATGGCACTCCCCAGCTCCGGATACCATGCAGCAAAAGGTGGGGTTGTCAACTTAACCAGAGCTCTTGCCGCTGAATGGGCGAAATATGGAATCACGGTCAATGCGCTTTGCCCGGGTTATTTCGCGACAGAATTAACGGAAGAAACGCTGAAAACCGAATATTTTAGCAATTATATGAAAGCTACCGTGCCACTGGGACGGTATGGCAAGGAAGGCGAATTGGATACTACCGCTATTTATCTTGCATCAGACGCTTCATCCTATGTAACTGGTGTTATTATTCCCGTAGATGGCGGATATACCTGTGTATAAATAACTTCGCGATGCGAATTGGCTGAGAGCTCACTTGCTATTAATGGAGTGAGCTCTTTTTGTATTCGATCACTTTATACAGTATAATGAATGCAGGCAGATGTTTAATCCGAACGATGATGAGGTATAAACGATGAATAAAGGCAAATAGTAAATTTAATAAAATCTGCAAATAGAGATTTCCAATAAATAACGATCAATTGCACGAATGAGGATTATATATGAACAAGGTTTTTATATTTGGACACAAGAACCCGGATAGCGATACGATTTGTTCTGCACTGGCGTATGCCGAATTGAAAAAAGCCATGGGAACAGAGGCCGTTGCTGTCAAGCTTGGAGAAATCAACAACGAGACAAAATTTATACTGAAATATTTTTATGTCCCGGAGCCTGAGACACTGAATACCATTAAAACCCAGGTCCGTGATCTTGAAATCGACGATGCGGTATGTGTATCCCCTACCATTTCTGTTCGTGCCGCATGGGAACTGATGAAACAGAATACCAAGAAGACGCTGGTGGTTGTTGATGGGGAGAAAAAATTGGTTGGTCTGGCTTCTTTGTCAGATATTACGAGAAACTACATGGATGTAGGCGAAAACACATTATTGGCAGTCAGCCGGACATCCTACGCCAACATTATCGAGACGCTTCAGGCCAGGATCCTTCTGGGGTCACCAGAAACCCATATCGCTACCGGACGCGTTGTTATTGCTGCACAACGGCATACTCATCTGAATAATTATGTGGAACAGGGCGATGTTGTTATTTCCGATATTTCTGAAAGCATTAGAGAAGCTATCCTTAATGGTGCCCAGCTGATCATATGCACCTGCGGTGTCTATCCGGATGCAGAGGATGTTGAGATTGCCGGAGAAAATAACTGCGACATTATTTCAACCGGGTTTGACACTTTCACTACAGCCATGTTGATACGCCAAAGTATTCCTATTGAACATGTGATGACCACAAGAAACATCAGTACAGTAAGTCTGGATGATTTTAAAGAAGATGCCAGGGAGAAAATGCTGAAATCAAGATATAGGAACTATCCGGTAGTGGACGGGGATGGTAAAGTTGCAGGTATGATATCCAGATACCATTTGTTATCAAAGAACCGTAAAAAGGCTATTTTGGTGGATCATAATGAAAGGAGCCAGACTGCAAATGGAATAGAAGAAGCAGAGATACTGGAGATTATCGATCATCACCGTCTGGGAGATATCCAAACCTCGAATCCCATCCTGATGAAAAATGAGCCGGTGGGAAGCACATCGACCATTATTGCTACACTGTATGAGGCGCATCAAGTAGCTATTCCACCCCAAATAGCCGGGATTCTTCTGTCAGCTATCATATCTGATACGCTGAATTTTCAGTCTCCCACCTGTACAAAACAGGATACGGAGATTGCAAAAAGATTGGAGATCATAGCAGATGTCAATATTGCAGAGTTGGCGTTGAAAATCATCAATGCAGGATCGACTCTCCGTGGAAAAACCACTGATGAGATCATCAACAGCGATTTGAAGGAATATAAAATCGGAAAATACAGAATCGGAATTGCACAGGTTTATTCCATAGATTTTGAGAGTTTGTCCGATATGTATTCAGCCATACTGGAACGAATGCTATATTTTTGTGATAAAAAAGGATTCAGCCTTCTGGTGTTACTGGTAACGGACCTGAACCGCGGAGGTTCTGAGGCTTTATTGGCGGGGGAACGCAAGGACATTTTTTTCAAGGCCTATAAACTGGAACCAACCCATGAATCTGTCTTTCTGCCCAAGGTGCTTTCCAGAAAAAAGCAAGTGGTTCCGCTGATCATGTCCTTCGAGGACGAGCTATAGACAAGGCAAGCTAAGGTTTCCTATCTCTATTCGAACCAAGGAAACCGGATGTGTATACATATGAATGAGTACAGGAGCAGTGGGTAATAATCTTACAAGAGAATCAAATACAGAGATGGAATACATGGAAAAAACAGATTGACATGATATTATTCATATGTTAAAGTGATTATACACCCCACGGGGGGTGGGGTAGATTTGTGAATGTTTAATCGGGGATAGCGGGGTGAAGACATGAACCGAAAATTTAATATAACAGGAATGACTTGCTCGGCCTGCTCTGCTGCAGTGGAAAAAAGTGTGAAAAAGGTGGCCGGTGTGCATGAAACCAATGTGAACCTGCTTTCAAATAATATGACGGTAGCATTCGACGATCATATTACCAATGATGCTGCTATCATCAAGGCAGTAACGGATGCAGGCTATGGGGCATCCGTTTATACCCATGATTCTGCGGCTGTTCGTACAAGTAGTGCAAAACCGGTCAACCCTGTTGAAAACGAAATGAAAGAAATGAGGTTCAGATTGATCGTTTCCTTCGCTTTTCTGATTCCGCTGATGTATCTCGCGATGCATCACATGCTTAAGGAATGGATCGGCTTGCCTGTGCCTTCATGGGTTAAAGCGGTATTTCATGGAGCGGAAAATGGTGTGGTTTTTTCGTTTGCACAGTTTTTACTTCTGCTGCCTATCATTTATGTGAACCGTAAGTACTTCCAAGTAGGTTTTAAGACGCTGGCGAAACGGTCACCCAATATGGATTCACTCATTGCAATCGGATCATCTGCAGCTATTGCTTATGGTGTATTCGCAATTTTCAGGATAGGCTATAGCCTGGGACATGGTGATATAGCTACAGCAGACTATTATCTGATGGATATTTACTTTGAATCAGCGGGGACGATCCTTGCATTGATCACATTGGGTAAATTTCTAGAAGCACGTTCAAAGGGAAAAACATCGGAAGCCATTACCAAGCTAATGGACCTTGCTCCCAAAACGGCGACGGTAGTGCGGGACGGTCAGGAACTTGAGATACCCGTAGAAGAGGTGGTTATGGAGGATGTAGTTATCGTGAAACCCGGACAGAGTATTCCTGTGGACGGAATCATTTTGGAGGGAAGCTCCGCTGTGGACCAGTCGGCGCTTACCGGTGAGAGCATACCTGTTGAAAAGCACATTGGGGACAAAGTCATAGCGGCAACAATCAATAAGTCAGGCTTTTTCAAATTCAAAGCTGAAAAGGTAGGAAATGATACAACCCTGGCACAGATTATCCGGTTGGTGGAGGATGCCAGTTCATCCAAAGCGCCTATAGCGAAGCTTGCAGATAAAATCAGCGGTATATTTGTACCGGTCGTTATCTGCATTGCAGTTGCAGCTTCCGTTATTTGGATTCTGCTGGGTCAAACCTTTGAATTCGCTCTTTCCATCGGGATTGCGGTGCTTGTGATATCCTGTCCGTGTGCATTAGGACTTGCAACACCTGTTGCCATCATGGTTGGTACCGGAAAAGGTGCATCAAACGGAATATTGATTAAATCCGCCGAGGCTCTGGAAACAGCCCATATGGTCAACACAGTTATACTGGATAAGACCGGTACCATTACCGAAGGAAAACCAAAGGTTACTGATATTGTCACGGTCAACGGAATTACAGAGCAACAGCTGATGGAAATTGCCGCATCCATTGAGAAACCGTCTGAGCACCCATTGGCAGATGCGATTGTAGAAAAGGCCAAGGAAGCGGGAGTTGTACTGAAACAGGTGGATGAATTTAATGGAATTTCAGGAAGGGGTATTGTTGCGACAGTCGACGGGCAACAATATGTTGCAGGCAATCTGGCCCTGATGGAAGACAAACAGATTGACATCACAGCGGTAAAGGCTGCATCGGACACATTTGCCGAGGATGGAAAAACACCTCTGTACTTTGCGGATGATAAAAGACTGATGGGGGTTATTGCAGTAGCTGACGTAGTGAAGCCCACAAGCCGTGAGGCCATAGAAGAGCTTAAGTCCATGGGGATTGATGTTGTTATGCTGACGGGAGATAATAAAAAGACAGCCGAGGCAATACGACGGCAGCTGAATATTGACAGAGTGGTTGCAGAAGTAATGCCGCAGGATAAGGAAAGCGAAGTACGCAGGATCCAGGAGAGTGGCAAAAAGACAGCTATGATTGGAGACGGCATCAATGATGCTCCCGCTCTGGCAAGGGCAGATGTGGGTATTGCTATCGGCGCAGGAACAGACATTGCCATTGAGTCAGCGGATATCGTTCTGATGAAAAGTGATCTGCTGGATGCGGTTACCGCAATTCAGCTCAGTAAAGCAACCATCCGGAATATTAAAGAAAACCTGTTCTGGGCCTTCTTCTATAACACATTGGGGATTCCACTGGCGGCAGGAATATTCTATTCTGTACTGGGATGGAAGCTGAATCCAATGTTCGGAGCGGCTGCAATGAGTCTGAGTTCTGTGTTTGTTGTATCCAATGCATTAAGATTAAAGTTTTTTAAACCGCATCGCATTAGCGGCAGGCATAAAGCAGCTATTATCTAGAAGGAAGCGGGCTGGGAAAAGAAAGGAATCAGTTATATTATAGAGAGAATCAGCTGTGGAGAAAAAGAAAATCATCAGCTGTTTTCAGCTGTCTGAAGTAGAATAAATGATAGGAAGGAGTGTGCATGAAAATGAAGAAAGTGATTGAGATCAACGGAATGACATGCGGTCATTGCCAGGCAAGGGTAGAAAAGGCTTTGAACGGGATCGACGGAGTAGAAGCAAAGGTTGACCTGAAGAAAAAGCAGGCTACGGTTCAAATGACAAAGGAAGTATCGGATGAAACCTTCAAAAGTGTAGTCGAAGAAGCAGGTTATGAGGTTGTTTCCATTGCGGAGAAAAAGGGCTTGTTCGGAAAGTAAAAAGCCGGAGTGACGACCGGCTTGGAAAACCTGGAACCGAAGACAGACCTAGGAACCCCCCGGGATCGAAGAAAATGGGGAAGCTTTGGAAGTTCGGGAACCAAAGAAATGGGGGAGAGGAATGAGAGCAGATCCGGAAAAAATATCACGTCTTTTGAAAACTGCAAGAGGCCAAATTGACGGTCTTCTGAAAATGGTACAGGAGGATCGGTATTGTATCGATATCTCCACTCAGCTGATGGCAACCCAAGCCATTCTTCGTAAAATCAACCGGCAGGTACTCCATGATCATCTGGAAGGATGCGTTCAGGACGCCTTCGAGCAAGGAGATCAGCGCGAAAAGGTAGAAGAGATCATGACCGTCATTGATAAGCTGACAAAATAGCAGGAACTGTGTTATAATGCCTAATGCATACTATAGATGAAACAGGAGCAGATAGAAGGCATGGGCACAGTTTGGGTTAATAAAAGCTTATATATTGGGAAGCCGGACTGTAATGGCCGGCTGACCAAGGAATCAGCCTGCTATGATATTCTGGACAGGCTGGGCATTGAATATATCGGGATCGACCATGACGCAGCAGCCACTGCGGAGGATTGTGTTGAGATAGAATCCAGCCTTGGAATTGAGGTTTATAAGAATCTGTTTTTACGTAATGGATCCAGGACTGAATTCTATCTTCTGGTCATGCTCAGTGCCAAAAAATTTGTAACGAAGGATGTATCCAAACAAATAAGCACATCAAGGCTGTCCTTTGCAGAAGCCGAATATATGGAGCAGTTTCTGAACATCACTCCGGGCTCTGTCAGCATTCTGGGACTGATGAATGATACAGAACACAGAGTTCATCTGCTGATGGACAGAGATGTTTATAAATCGGAATACTTTGGCTGCCATCCCTGCATCAACACCTCGAGCCTCAAAATCAAAACCTCGGATATTTTGGAAAAATTCCTGCCCTTTACCGGTCATCAACCAACGATAGTGGAGCTGTAGATAGCCCGGATAAATGTTCAGCTTTGAATGAACTGGGTTCATGAAATGTCTTACTCCAGCTTGATATCCCCTCTGGACTTCAAATCAGACAAGATGTTCTTGTACATTTCATGGTCAATCTTGTACTTATATTTGTAAACCAGATACCCTGCCAGAATACATATCAGTGGGAGTACCAGCATGGAGATCTTCATAAGGAACAACCCCTCCGAGGTGACATCTGCCGCAGAGGAAGCGGTACTGATACCTGAAAGGATTACCGTTGCCCCAACAACACCGCTGGCAATGGCTGCACCCATTTTATTGATAAAGGGCTGCAGCGAGAAGGTGATGCTGTCGTTTCGCTTTCCAAGCTTCCACTGCCCGTACTCGATGGTATCTGCCAGGAACATCAGCATCAGCAGTTGAATAAAGGCCTGACCCAGGAATATCAGGACACCGGCAGTTCCGATAAATAGCATATTCATCGGAGAGAAGAAAAAGGTGATATAGCCAAGAACGACCATTACAGTTGATCCGGCATACAGGGTCTTGCGGGTGAAACGCTTGCTGAACATTGGGAAAATAAGCAACGCCAGGATTTGCGAGACTCCAAGCACTAATGCAAATATGGAATACATCCCTTCGTCACCATAGGCGTATTTAAAGTAATACAGGCCGAAGCTGGTAGTTGTCGAATAACCGATCATGAACAAAACCATGGATATGGCGGTGTAAAGCAGTTGATCGTTTTTAAATATTGCTGTAACCATTCCTTTAAGAGTGGTTTTGTCCTCTACTCGGAAGACGCCTTTCAGCTCCTTCACTCCAAACAAGGTGATGCACTGACCCAACCACATAATCAGTACGATAATGACTGTAAAAACGAAGTAGGCCTTTTGCATGCTGCCCAACACATTGCCCAGTGCATTGGTAACCGGTACAATGCCTACCACTACCGTAAAGAGCCCTATGTTTGCACAGATACGGGCGAATGCACCGATTTTTTCTCTTTCCTTCTGATCCATGCTCAGAGATGGCAGAAGAGACCAATAGCCGATATCATTCGCGGTGAAGCTGAGATCCCACAAAAGATAAACCACGGCAAAGAGAATCAGATAGGCTGCCCCATTCAGGCCGAAATCCGTATACATAATCACCGTGAAAATGCCTGTAAGGAAGGCACCAATAGCAATCCAGGGCATAAATTTGCCAAACCTGCCATGAGTATTGTCAATGAAGATACCCACAATCGGATCATTAACCGCGTCAAAGATACGGGCTATCAACAGGATACTTGTCAACCACCAGAGCATGGTATCGGAAAAGTGGAGGACATCGGTCAAATAGAACATCAGATACATGCTGACAAGTGAAAAGAGCATATCCCTGCCGATTGTGCCGAGACCAAAGGTGTAGCGGTTGCGGTTTGAAGCAGTTTGCATGAAAAAACCTCCTCAAAGTTGTTGTTTTATAGCACTGAAAGGGTTCGTTTGCCGTCGGTTGAAAATGGACACCATTACTCAGTATGACCCCCTCAACACTGAAGAATAACCGCCTCGTAGGGCTGTAATAATCCGTTATAGCTTTGCCTGCCATAGTTGGACATCAGAATATTGCCTTGATAGTCAGCTGTTAGAGAATGGTTTGAGAAATTTAGTAATACGAGAAGACTCTGTCCCTTAAGCTCACGTTGAAAAATGAAAAGACTCCTGTTTATTTTCAATGGATGAAATGTACCGTATGTCAGCACTTGGCTGCTTTGGCGCAAGGCGATCATGCGTTTATAATAACTCCGGACAGAAGCCGGATCCCGCATTTGTGAAGACATATTGATGCGGGTATAATTACGGTTGACACCAAGCCAGGGTATCCCTGTTGTAAAACCGGCATTGGGGCTATCATCCCATTGTACCGGTGTGCGGGCATTATCCCGGGAGGTTGCTTTGATCATCCGCCAGCGCAGACCTGCAGGAAAGTGAAGATGTTTTGCCATGCGGTAGATATTGTGGGATTCCACATCCTGTATCTGTTCCATGCCGGAGAAATCAAAGTTGGTCATGCCGATTTCCTGTCCTTGATATATAAAGGGCGTACCCCTGAGAGACAGCAGTAAGGTGCAAAGAAGCTTGGCCGATTGACCCCAATAACGGCCGTCGTTTCCAAAACGGGAAACACTGCGGGGCTGATCGTGATTCTCCAGATAATTGGCATTCCAATCGAGAGCATTTTGCCACTTGGAGATGGTTGAAGCGAAACGTCTTGGGTTAAATCTCCGTTTAAACCACTTCACAAAAAACTGATCGGTCTCCATATGTTCAAAGGAAAAGATCATGTTGAGCTCATGACGGCTTTCATCACACAGGTCCCTGGCAGTACGGGGAGAGACAAATACCGTTTCTCCCACGGTAAAGCAATCATACCGGTCCAAGACTTCAGTACGTAATTTTTGCAATATTTCATGAGTTCCCTCTTGGGAGAGATAATGCTCGCTGCCGGTCAATGCCAGCTTTTTACTCCCGTTGTTAAGAGAGGACTTATAAAGGATATTGATCACATCACATCGAAAGCCTGCAATACCCTTGTCCAGCCAGAAACGAAGGATGTCCTTAACCTCCTCCATTACCTTCGGGTTGTGCCAGTTAAGATCGGGCTGCTTGCTGGCGAACAGGTGGAGGTAGTATTCGCCGCTTTTTTCATCGTACGTCCAGCAATCCTCCGCGAAAAAACTGGTCCAGTTGTTGGGCGCTTTTTCCGGCTTGTCCGGACCTCCGGGCCTACCCGGCCTCCATATGTAATAATCCCGGTAGGGACTGGTTTTGTCACGGCTTTGTTGAAACCATGGATGTTCATCCGAGGTATGATTGATAACGAGATCCATTATAATTTTTATATCCCGTTTTGTTGCTTCATCGATGAGACGGTCCATATCCGCCATGGTTCCATATTCGGGGTGAATGCCCTTGTAATCGCTGATATCATAACCGTTATCTGCGTTGGGGGAGGGGTAAACCGGACTCAGCCACAGAATGCCAACACCCAGATCCTTTAATTCATCAAGATGAGCCAGAATACCGGGAAGATCGCCGATGCCGTCGCCATTGGTATCCTGAAAGCTGCGGGGATAGATCTGGTAAACCACTCGTTCCTGCCACCATTTTGCCATAGCGCACCTCCTGATATATTCAGTTTAATCCATTTTTAGCCTATAAGCAAGAAGGATATAGCTAATGTACCCAGACCGGAATTATTCCTTTGCGTCTGTGCCTGGCAAACGAAATAAAAGAATCGTATTAGTACTAATATATAGCGAGTAAAGAGTGGTTGCATGTCATGCACGGAGCAATATATAATAGTATTTGTATGTTTTTTATTTAATCTAAGAAGAGGATGTGCTCGATGAAATGGAAATGGCTCGTTTAAGTAAGTTTTTTGACGCGAAGGATCTGACAGAGGGAAGACCGATGACCGGACTTCTTCAGTTTTCTATCCCGTTATTGATTGGGAATTTTGCACAGCAAATGTATAACACGGTTGATTCTATCGTTGTAGGAAAGTACATAGGTGACGACGCACTTGCGGCTGTTGGAGCCAGCGGTCCTGTTCTGAATCTACTGTTGGTTTTGTTTATGGGTATTTCAACCGGTGCAGGAATCATGGTATCACAATATTTTGGTGCAAAGGACAGGGAGCAACTATCCAAGACAGTTGGAACCTGTGTGGTACTGACATTTCTTTCTTCGTTGCTGATGATGGTAATAGGCGTTTTCTTATCCGGACCTATCATGGATATTTTAAATACTCCAATAGAAATTAGAGATATGTCAGTAGAATATCTGCAAATTATCTTTGCCGGTATTTTAGGCTGTGCCTTTTACAACATTATGTCCGGTGTTCTCAGAGGGATGGGAGATTCCATATTTCCGTTGCTTTTCCTGCTGTTGGCCTGCTTTCTAAACATTATTCTAGATATTTTATTTGTGTCACAGTTTCACATGGGTGTAGCCGGTGTAGCATGGGCGACAATCATATCACAGTTTATATCAGCGGTGCTATGTCTGGTACGCTTGGGAGCAATGAAATCGATCCTGTCTTTCGGCAGGGAATACATGAGGCTGGACAAGCAATTGGCGGTGAGGCTTGGGAAACTAGGTATGCCCGCGGGTGTGACTCAGGCGATATTCTCTATGTCAGCTATTGTTGTTCAGTCCCTCACCAACAGCTTCGGCACACAGGTCATTGCTGCAACACTGGTCGTTATGAGAGTCGATGGATTTTGCATGATGCCAAACTTTACTTTTGGCATGGCTGCGACGACATTTGTGGGTCAAAACATCGGAGCCAACCGGATGGATCGTGTACAACAGGGGACAAGGGATGCTCTGAAACTTGGTTTCTCAATATCTGTTCTATTGACAGTAAGCTTGTTGATTTTTGGATCGAGCCTGATGCACCTGTTTACGGACACGGCCTCTCTGGTAACCATGGGCGTTCGTGCAATGCGAATCCTGGCACTGGGATACATTGCTTTTGCAGGGACGCAGATATTGTCGGGTGTTATGCGAGGTGCAGGTGATACCATGAAGCCTATGTGGATATCCATCTTCACCATTGTCGTGCTCAGAGTGCCTTTAGCCTATCTATGGGCATGGATGACCAGATCCGATATTTACCCAAATGGCTCACCGGACAGCATTTTTGTCTCTCTGCTCATATCATGGGTCGCCGGGTTCATTATAACCAGTGTCGTTTATCGGGGCGGCACCTGGAAGGGTAAGGCTATCATAAATAAAGTAGTGCGTGATACGGAGAGTAATGCGTTACCTTGAAATGAAAATGGCAATAATATTACAGCATCAGTAAAGTGAAATCAGGAGTGAGGATGGAAATGAAGAAACAGGTCATCGTGGTCGGAGGAGGAGCATCAGGCATGATAGCCGCTATTTCGGCAAAGAGACAGGGCGCTGACGTCACGATCCTTGAGCGTAATCCCAGAGTGGGGAAAAAGATACTGGCAACAGGAAATGGGCGCTGCAACTTCACAAATGTCAATACCGACATTACCTGTTACCATGGACATAATCCCAGATTCGCATACGGAGCATTATCAAAGTTCACCATTGAGGATACGATTCAGTTTTTTGAGGCACTGGGGATTGCTCATAAGGTGGAAGAGCTGGGAAAGGTGTTTCCCATGTCCGATCAGGCTTCAAGCATACTGGATGTATTGCTGTATGAATTGAATGAAAGCGGAGTGAATATTGTCTGCGATGCATTTGTCAAAAATATCAAGCGGGAGCGCGGAGAATTTTTGATCGAGGTGGAAAATGGAAAGGTATACCATGCAGACAGAGTCATTGTGGCAGCAGGTGGAAAGGCCATGCCTTCCAGCGGTTCTGACGGTAATGGGTATGATCTGGCATCAAGGCTGGGGCACAATGTTACCGGTATTTTTCCTGCATTGGTTCAATTAATGCTGGAGGGAACCTTTTTTAAGCAAATCGATGGAGTCAAATTTGTTGGAAGTGCTGAAATTATTCACAAGAATAAATCTGTTGCAAAGGACAGGGGTGACATCCTCTTTGCCAATTATGGTGTTTCAGGCCCGCCTGTTCTGCAGATCAGCAGGAAGGCCGGCGAATTGCTGAGTGAAGGCAAGGAAGCGTTTCTGAAGCTGACGATCATGGACAGGATATCGGACAATGAACTGAAGGATCTCATCCATAAGCGCTTCAGGATCGGTGCCGGCAAGCCTGTCGATTTCTGCATGGTGGGGCTTATCAATAAAAGACTGATTCCCGTGGTACTCTCAGCAGCAGGCATCCATGATATCAAGAGACCGGCTGGAACACTATCGGCGATAGAGCGGGAAAGAATTTCAATGATTCTGACGGATTGGCGATTCCTGATCCGGGGAACGAAAAGCTGGCCCAGTGCCCAGACCACAGCAGGCGGTGTCGATACGGGGGAGATTGATCAAAACACCATGGAGTCAAAATTCGTTAAGGGTCTGTTCTTTGCAGGTGAAATCCTGGATATCGACGGACTGTGCGGAGGATTTAACCTTCAGTGGGCCTGGTCTTCAGGCTATGTCGCAGGACAAAATGCGGGACACTAAAGCCTTACTTGAAGCGGATAAAAAAATCCGGGTATGATCTGAAATTCATCTCATACCCGGATTTTTTATTATGGTTACCTTTATTGCACTTTAAGCTTATGTCCTCATCGGCCAAACAAACGATGCAGAACACGCTGGAAGAAGGATTTCTTACCGGCGGCTTCTTCTTTTATAGGTGCTTTTGCAGGTGTACTTGTAACCGGCGTATCCGCAGCAGTATTGTTGATCCGGATAGAACGCTTGACTGTAGCACGCGCCGCCGTTGTTCCGGATGTTGTCCCTGTCTTTGAAGAAGGCTGTCTTGAGGGCTGCGCCGATGCCTGCCCCGTTATTTTTGCCGGAGCTTGTCCGGAAGTCTTGCCAAATGGCTGTCTTGCAGACTTCGCCGACGCTTGTCCCAACACTTCTCCCGAAGCCGGTTCAGAAATCTTTGCAGAAGTCTGCATTGGAGTTCGGCCTGAGGCCTGAACCGGCGTTTTTGTTTCATTGTGTTTTCCGTGGGGCGGAGGATCAGACTTCCGACGCCGAGAATTCTTGCGGGCTTCTCCTGAAGCCGGCTCTGAAACTGTACGAGCCGGTTTACCGCCTTTTATCGAATTTGCCTCCAGCCACTCTTTTGCCTGTGCCATGCGCTGGTTGAAAACAGCTTCGGAAGGAAGCTCTTCCAGAGCAATCATTGCACCGATATGCTCCTCGATTTCATAAAGACTCATGATATCATCGCTTGTAACCAGTGTAATGGCCCGGCCGTCATGTCCTGCTCTGCCTGTGCGGCCTATTCTGTGCACGTAGCTGTCCTTTTCAACAGGGACGTCATAATTGATGACCAATGATAAATCTTCGATGTGAATTCCCCGGGCGGCAACATCTGTGGCTACCAGTATATGAAATTTTCCTTGTTTAAACCGCTGAATCGTCATCATCCGCCTGCTTTGGGGGATATCACCATGCAACGCTTCAGAGGCATATCCTTTGCGGGTCAGGAAGTTCTGGACTCTGTCGACAGCAATTCTGGTATTACAGAAAATCATACAGCTTTCCGGCTGTTCAACCAGAAGAAGCCGGTTCAGCTGTGTGCGCTTTTCGTCATGTTCAACGCGGTAATATGCCTGTTGAATGGTATCAACGGTCATCGTCGGAGATTCGATTTCGATCGTTACAGGATTTTTCATATATCTCTCACAGATGTGATGGATTTCCGGCGGAATGGTTGCAGAGAAAAGAAGAGTGATTCTTTCTTTTGGCAGCGCTTTGATAATTCTCGCTACCTGATCCAGAAAACCCATATCCAGCATTCTGTCTGCTTCATCAAGAACAAGGAAGCGTATATGCTTCGTCTTCAGCGTACCATGTTGAATATGATCATATACTCTTCCCGGGGTTCCGGCAACAATGGTAATGCCCTTTTCAAGAGCTTGTATTTCAGTATTCATATTATGTTGTCCGTATACTGCTGTTGTTCGGTGGCTTAGATTCTTTGCCATTTGTTTGATATCGCTATCGATTTGAACGGCAAGTTCCCGGGTCGGTGTCAGGATAAGGCCCTGGGGACCTGCCGCATCCGGATCCGTCATTTGCAGCATGGTAACACCAAAAACAGCTGTTTTACCGCTGCCTGTTTTAGACATTACTATCAAATCTTTATGGTTCAAAATATGTGGTATTGCTTCGCTCTGTACCGGTGTCGGTGTTTCAAAGCCCATCTCCTTCAGAGCATCCAAAATAGGAGATGAAATGCCCAAATCATCAAAAGTATTTTTCATTCTAATCTTCTTTCGCTTTAATAAGATGTATTTCATATAATATCCTCAATGATTATATCATTGGACAGGATTTAATTCTATATATCAGACAGATATTATAAAAATCCGTTGCATTGACATTTTTACCGCTACGAAGTATTATCATTAGGAAATATCATGAACAGTATAAAGAGGGGCGCAGAATGACCGGATGGCTAGTAGTAAATCATTTTATTAAATCAGATAAATTTATTGAAATATTTGAATGGCTGGAAACAGCTGCGAAGCTTCAGGGGATTCAAATGATCCGGAAAACAAATGCTGAGCTGATGCCTGTAATAGGCGGATGGGAGGAGATCAAGCTTCCTGAGCCGAAACCGGATTTTGTGTTATTCTGGGACAAGGATATCCGTCTGGCGAAATTTCTGGAATTAAAGGGACTGCGATTATTTAACTCCGCCAAAGCCATTGAGACCTGTGATGATAAATCCCTGACCCATATCAGCTTGCTGAATGCCGGAATCAGGATGCCTAAAACGGTAATTTCGCCGAAAACGTTTGAAAGAAGCGGATATGGTGGATATGAGTTCCTGGAGGAGGTCATTCATTTGCTTGGTTTACCTGTCGTCATAAAGGAATGCTTTGGTTCCTTTGGCCAGCAGGTGTATTTGGCAAATAACCGCGAGGAGCTGTATGAAACGGTGAAACGTATAGGCATTAAGCCGATGCTGTTTCAGGAATTTATTGCGTCCAGTAGGGGCAGGGACATACGAATCAACGTGGTTGGTGGAGAGTCGGTCGCCGCCATGTACCGGTATTCTGAAAATGATGATTTCAGAGCCAATATCACCAATGGTGCAAAGATGAAACAATATAATCCCAGCTCTGCCCAGATTCAAATGGCGGTTAGTACCTGTGAGAAGCTCAAACTTGATTTTGCAGGGGTGGACATACTATTCGGCGAGAATGAGGAGCCCATCCTTTGCGAAGTGAATTCCAACGCTCATTTTAAGAATATTTTTGACTGCACCGGAATCAATGTTGCAAACTTTATTATCAAGCATATTTTAAAGGAAATGCAAGGTGGATGTTCATGAATGCATGGCTGATCTACGATCAGTTTGAAGCTGAAAGAAACAAATACTATATTCAGATGTACTTTGATGAATGCAGCAAACGTGGTATTCAATTGCGTCTGCTGATATCTGAAGATCTAATCATTGGCATTCAGGATAACAAGTGCAGCGTGATGTACCATAATCAAAAGCTTACTGCCCCCCATTTTGTGATCTGCCGTACGATCAGGCCGCTCCTGACAAAGCATTTGGAGATCATGGGAATTCCGGTATTCAACAACTACTTCGTCAGTTCCATCTGCAATGACAAGCAGAAAACCTATCAATACGTATCACAGGCTAATATAAGGATGATGGATTCGATTTTTTCAAATACGGATTACACCGGAGAGATTACTTACCCTGTTGTTGTGAAGCCCTCCAACGGCAAAGGCGGTAAAAATGTGTTTTTAGTCCGAAATTCTGAGGAATACCATCATGCAGTAAAAGCAATGTCCAGTACCGACATTGTTATTCAGAAACCTGCAGGCGATCTGGGACGGGATTTGAGGGTATATGTCATTGGAAAGAGAATCATTGCATCTATTCTCAGAGTTTCGCAGACGGATTTTCGAAGCAATTATTGTCTGGGTGGGTCAGCTGAATTATATGATTTAAGTCGCCAGGAAAAGTCCATCATAGACAAGGTCATCGAAATGTTTGATTTTGGACTGGTGGGAATCGACTTCATTTTTGACCGGGGACAACTGGTTTTTAATGAAATCGAGGATGTTGTCGGATCCCGTATGGTATACGCCAAAACAGAAATTAATATTGTATCGGAATATCTGGAGTATATTCTTACCAAGGTATAGTTGTTTACGAATTTGCCTGCTCGTCGGACTTGTCAAGATCACTCTGGACTATGTCACTCTTGACCGCATCTCCTTTGACGACACCCTCATTCTGTGGCGCAGCAGTCTTGACATGGATAATTTCTTTAAAAGTTTTGTTTTTGTAGATGGCAAACAATATATTGCGAATCAGCAAATAGGTAATAGGCCCCAGAATAAGTCCGGCAACGCCTATCAACTTAAGGCCTGTGTACATGGAGACCAGAGTTACCAGCGGATAAACGCCGATTTGATCCCCAACAATCTTCGGCTCGATAATCTGACGAACGATAAGTATCACCAGATAGAGCACCAATGTGGAAATCCCCATTCTGATATCACCGGTAACAAAAGAATAAATGGACCATGGTATAAGAACTCCACCGGTTCCCAGTACCGGGAGAGCATCTATAATCGCGATTAAAAAGGCCAGCAATAAGGTGTACCTGACCCCGATAATACTTAAACCAATAAACAATTCAATGAAGGTGATGGACATAATGATTAATGCCGCCCGAATGTAGCCAAAAATGGCTGAAAACATATCCTTTTTAATGGTGGTAATGCGCTGAAGCCAGCTCTCAGGCAGATGCCTGGAAAATACGGCGGCAATCCTGTAACGGTCGCTTGCCATGAAATAGGTTCCCATGACAGTGATGATCGTGAACAGCAATATCTCCGGGAAGGAGATCGCAGTGGTGAATGCACCTTTTACAACGGTTTTTCCAAGAGAGGTGATGGTGTTGGAAAGGTTGGTTATCAGGCTTTTCAAAGTAGCGGTGACATCTCCGAGATTATCAATCAGCTCCGGAGGTATCCAGGATGGAAATGGTGTCGTGTTGTACAAGTCCAATATTTGTAGATAAAGATTCGTTAAGAAAGACGGAGCGGCCATGATCAGCGATTTTGATTCGTCAATGAGCTTGAGAACAATCAGCACAACTAGAAAAACAACGATAGCCAATAATAGAATCAATACAATCGGAACTGATATTTTACGATTGATGTGCAGCTTGTTTGACAGAAATTTAATCAGAGGTTCCATAATGGAAGAAAAGCCGAAAGCAAGTAAAAAAGGAAGCAGAAAGAATGCCAGACGGAAAGACAGATAGACACCCAGCAGCACTGATACGAGTACTGCTGCAAATATGGCAACTCTTATAAGAGTGTTCTTGTTTTTTATCGTCATATTCTGCTCCTATCTACTTCTTATAATAAACTATTGAAATAACTACGTCAATAACTGCAAAACAGTCTGATTTCATGCTAAAGAAGCAACTTCTTCAATAGCCTTTATGATCTTGTACAAAAGATCGTTTACCGGTGTCTTGATCCCATATTGAAGTCCCATTTCTGATACGGTGCCTGCAAAGATATCCACCTCGGTCTTACGCCCGGCTTCTACATCCTGAAGCATGGAGGTTTTGCCGTGGGGGGAAAGTGTTTCAAAAACTTTGGCATATTTCTCAAGTTCACTTTCATCCAGATTGATACCGACCTTTTGCGATAACTCGATTACCTCCCTTGAAGCTGCGAACATGAGCTCTCTGGCATATCCGGGTTTTGTGAATACACTGTAGGGAGCTCTCAGAACAGCTGAAACCTGATTAATCCCAACATTCATCATAAACTTCCACCACTGTTCCCGCAGCATATTTTCCGGAATGCTGTAGGGGATATGGGTTTTGTCGAACAGCTTGGCGACAGCTTTCACTTTTGGTGAAAGCTGCAGGTTTGTCTTGTCGCCGAAGACGATTTTTCCTAAATTCGTATAGTTGGTATGGGTATCGAGCCTCGTGGCATCAGTGCCGACGCAGTAGGAATAGAGCAGCTTTTCCATACCATATTCCCGACCAATGATTTCCTCGCTGGAAATGCCGTTCAACAGCGAAAGTATGATTGTATCGGGTCCGACCAGCTTCCTGATATCCGATATTGTCTGTCTGAGGTGATGCTGCTTAACAGCAATGATGATGAGATCAGCAGTTTCACATATTTCAGCCGGTTGAACAAAGTTGAAACCGACTGTTTCGCCATTAATCGTAATACCGGATCGAATGTATCTTTCAGCACGTTGGCTGTCAACGGCGATTTTGAGATTCTCAGGGCAGTATTCCTGTATTTTGCCTGCATACATACTGCCGATGGCACCTAATCCTATCAGATAAATCCTTAATAATGTGTCCATACCAAACCCTCCGTTGTACAATATCCACGTTTATGCTGCAATATGCCGTATTCATTATTATGACATCGCATACAGCCGATTTCAACATGTATATTTCCCTGAATTATTGAATTTTTATTGAATCATGCCGCCAAAACGAAAAATAATTGACAAACATACATAGAGGGTATAAAATTATTCAAAAAACAGGAGGCTAATGCTTGAGAAAGAAGCAATTGCCGACTATGACCGGGATGTTTTTGAAAGAATACTTTTCCAGCAGCAACGAAGCGATATCTATTAAATAGCGGTTTTGCCTTTTTCAGGACAAAGCTTTTTTTGTATAAAATGCTTTTAGAAAAGCTGAAATAAATAAGTCTATTATTAAGAAAAGGAGAGAGTGAAATGAGAAGAATTGTAAGCGTATTACTGACAGCTGTAATGGTAGTATCACTGCTCGCAGGGTGTGGAGGTGCAGCTGTAAACGAGAACGAAATCAAAATAGGTATCAACTATGAGCTGTCCGGTGGAGTTGCATCCTATGGTCAAAGCTCAGTAGAAGGCATTGAAATGGCCATCGAGGAAATCAATGCAGCAGGCGGTATCAACGGAAAAAAGATTGTGCCTGTCAAATACGATACGAAGTCTGAGCCGGCTGAAGCAACTACGCTTGCCACCAAGCTGATGACGCAGGATAAGGTTGTAGCAGTACTTGGACCGGCTACATCCGGTTCTTTTAAGGCAACGATCCCTGTTGCCATAAAGAATAAGA
>JAEZLF010000295.1 GCA_023435925.1 Bacillota bacterium | reverse complement strand
CATGCAGGTAGCCGAAATTGCCGCTGAGCTGAAGAAAAAGGCAAAGTCGGTTCATGGAAGTGTGTACCTGAAGGATAGAAGAACACAATAAAGCAGGGAGGAAACACCAAATGAAAAATTTTTTAAAGAGTAGTGCTAAAATACTATATAACTATGTAATGGTACTGATCGTATTTGCCATTTTCATATACCCTTTTATGAGCATTACGCAGGATAATTTTGACAAGTGGCTTCCATTATATAGTTTAATTATGTTTCTGTTTGCGTTTATGATTATTTATAGCGACATGAAGAGCCTTGGGGCAAAGGAGAGAAAGCCCCAGTACGAGCTAAACCCTTATCCGATGAAAGGCCTGGTGTATGGCCTGACAGGTACACTGCCTATCGCGCTGACGGTAGCAGTTGCAGCACTGATTAATCTTGGGAATGATATCGCAGAACGTATCAAGCATGTTGCGATTAATGCATTTTTAGGCCCCTTGTATTTTCTTGTCAGATGGCTCAATGAGGCTACAATTGGCTATATCGCGGCAATTTTGCTGTTGCCCTTGATAGCCATGCTGGGTTATTTGGCAGGATTCTATGGCGTGAATATTATGGAGAAAATAGGATTAAAGAAGAAGGCTATACCGGAAAAAAGATTTACAAAGAGCCCGTGGAATCCGACTAATGTAGCAGACAATGCTGGTAAAAAGAAGAAAAAGGCAAAAAAAACCACCGGAGGTCAGTGATTTGAGCGAACATTCGGAAGTGTTTTTTGAGAGTTACAGATTGGCTCAGAAAGCAGCTTATGATTCCTTTTTAGAAATATCAGAAAAAGACTTCAATAAAGTAAATAACACCAAAAATAACGAGCTGGATGCCTATTTGCAGAATGAATATCAGAAATGGTTATGCACGCCTGTGCCTATGCTGGAAGAAAAAACGCCTGTTGAATACCTCAATGCCATTAACAGTTTTGATATACTTTTAGAGATGTTTGTTCAAGGGGCTGTTATTTGTGATGATGACCTCCCCAGTATTTTTCTGGATAAATTTATGAAGGATGATGGGAAGGCAGCAGGTGCTCTCATAGAAATTGCCGTCGAAAGCGGGGCAGATCATAGCAGGAACGATATGATTGTTCGTGTAATGGCAGTTAAGGTGTTAGGTGAGTATCATGTAGAGTGTGCGGTTGAGCCTCTCATTAAACTTCTGGTCAGCGGGGAGGGCGAAGCCTCTGAGCTGATGTCAGAGACGATTCGGGATTCGCTGGTATGTATTGGCTATCCCGCACTGGATAGTATTTGCAGCGCCCTTGATTCGGAACAGAATTCTGAGGAGGCGGTTGAGTATCTCTTAATGGCATTAACAGAGATAGGGAAAAAGAATCCGAGTGACAAAATATATCAGAAGCTAAAAGAAAATTTTTTGAGGAGTGGCAGAAAAATTGTCGCTGCAAGCTGCCTGGGAGATTATGGCGATGGCAGAGCTGTTACGGCCCTCCGCGGTTTTTTGGGAAAAAATCAGCAGGAGCTTGACAGGGAGACCTTTTATGAAATTGTTTCTGCAATAAGAAAGCTTGGTGGAAGGGTAGATGATCTGAAATTTATGCAATAAATACATGGATCTGCCTACGGATAAATAGGATTCACCGGGCAGGTCCTATTTTTATCAAATGCTCCCAAGACCTCTGCCTCAGAGCGTATTTTTGCCCATTGGGAAAATTACGCGTGGCGCACGAAGTGTAGCGCAGGACGAATTCATTTCACACGCAGTGAGTGGGTATGAGGGCTTACCCCCATTGGAAATTGAAATAAAGGAAATTGTGGTTTTCAATTTCCTATTGTAATATGTCCAACCTGTCTGCGAATATGTTTATAATGAGTTTGTATAGGGAGACGGGGTTGTATGATAATTGTTTTAAAAAAGTCCAATGTTATTCTGATAGGTCTTGTCTTTGCGTTGCTTCTTGCCATATATAGTCTGAATATGAACACGGATACTCAGGCTACAGCTACTGGGAGTGATTTGCAAAAAACGGTAATCGTTGATGCAGGACACGGCGGAGAGGACCCCGGAAAGGTGAGCAGCTACAGTGATTTGAAGGAGAAGGAACTAAACCTTATCATTGCACTGAAATTAAAAAAGCTGCTGGAAGAGGATGAATACAAGGTCATTATGACACGAGAGGAAGATAAGCTGGTATATACTGAAGGTACGACCGGGATCTATCAAAAGAGGCTGCAGGACCTTACCAGAAGGAAGCAAATCATGGATACCGGCGGAGCTCAGATCGTTGTCAGTATACACATGAACAGCTTTACGGACCCGGTATACTACGGAGCCCAGACCTTTTACCCCCCGAATTCACCGGACAGCCTGAAGCTGGCAGTAAGTATACAGAAATCTATGAGAACCCTTCTGGATCCGGACAATAAGCGGCAACCGCAGGAAAAAAAGGATGAGATTGTTATACTCAGAGATCTGAAGACGCCTACCACAATCGTTGAGTGTGGCTTTTTATCTAATGCGGCGGAGGAAAGAAAGCTTAGCACAGAAGAATACCAGCTGAAAGTCGCAGAAGCCATAAAGGCGGGGATTTCAGACTATTTTAAATAATGGTTTATGGCTCTGCTTCACTCGCCAGCAGCTCCCATTCAGCATATAAATTTTCCAGCCGGTTTTCCAGATCAAGCTGTTCCTGATGCAGGGCTGACAGTAATATATGATCGCATTGTACGGATTCCTGCGACATTTCATCTGAAATATCGGTCAACCTTGCTTCAACGCTGCCGATCTCCTCTTCGCACCGTATCAGCTGTTTTTCATGCCTGCGTTTTCTTGCCCGTTCTTCTTTGCTTTCCAGCCGTTCCTGCTTTGATACGGACAGGGCAGAGCTATTATCGTCTGAACTGCCTGCAGCTACCAGCCTCCGATGCTCAAGATAATATTCGTAATCTCCTTTATAATCCTCCAAAGCAGAGCCTGTCATTTCAATTACCCTGGAGGCAAGCTTTCTGATGAAGTAACGGTCATGCGACACGACCAGCAGAGTGCCGTCAAATGCCAAAAGAGCTTCCTCCAGCGCTTCTCTGGAATTAACATCCAGATGATTTGTGGGTTCGTCCAGCAACAAAAGATTGGCACCGGATAGCATGAGTTTTGTGAGTGTGACTCTGCTTTTTTCTCCTCCGCTTAAAATGTTGATAGACTTAAAAACATCTTCTCCTGTGAAGAGGAATTGTGCAAGAGCGTTACGTATCTGTGTATGAGTCAGCTTTTCATTGTCATTCCACACTTCCTCAATCACAGAATTGTTTTCATTCAAATCCTCCAGCTCCTGATCATAATAGCCCAGTACGATTTTATGTCCGTATTCGAAGCTGCCGTCGGTTTGCTGCAGTCTTCCGGCCAATATTTTCAACAGGGTAGATTTGCCGCAGCCATTTGGCCCCAGCAGGAACACCTTTTCACCGCGCTTGACTTCAAAGCTGATATCATGGAAAAGGTCTTTTCCCGGGAAATTCTTCGAAAGATTTTCTATTAGCAGCACATCATTTCCACTGGTAATGCTGCTTCTAAAATTAATTTTTATGCTTTCCGGAAGCTTTTTCGGTGCATCCAGCTTTTCGATCCGGTCTATGGCTTTCTGACGGCTTTCGGCAGCAATGATGTTCCTTTCTCTGTTCCAGCGTTTTTGCTGCTCAATAAAAGCTTCCATGCGGGAAATTTCTTTTTGCTGCTGCTCATAATGCTTACGCTGGATCTCTCTGGCTACGGCTTTTTTTTGTGCATAAACGGAATAACTTCCATCGTAGACAGTACATTCGCAGTTCTCAAGCTCAATTATTTTAGTCGTAAAAGCATCAAGAAAGTACCTGTCATGAGAAATGACAAGAACAGCTTTTTTATAGTTTTTTAAAAAGTCCTCCAGCCATTCAATGGCATTGATATCAAGATGGTTTGTCGGTTCGTCCAGCAGCAGGAGATCCGGTTCCTCCAACAGCAGCTTCCCGAGAGCCAGACGTGTTTTTTGACCGCCGCTTAAGGCTTTTATCGACAGATCAAACTGACTGTCGTCAAAGCCAAGCCCGCGTAATACTCCGCGAATCCTACTGTTATACTCATACCCGCCGTCACGTGAAAAACGTTCAAGGAGTGAATCATACTCCCTCATCAGGGAATGAAGACGATCCTCATTTTTTTCTTGACTGATATTTTTCTCAAGAAGCTTTAACCGAAGCTCCATGGAAGTTAAAGCAGAATAGGTGGTCAGCATCTCTGCCCAGATTGTGTTGGAGGATTCAAGGCCGGAGTTCTGATCCAGGTATCCCGGTTGAAGTCCCTTTGACATAAAGACATCTCCGGAATCCTGCTGCAGACTGCCCGTAATAATTTTAAACAGGGTAGATTTGCCGGCACCATTTACACCCACCAGGCCTGCTTTTTCATTTTGCTGAAGGCTGAAACCAACCTTATTCAATATGAGATCTGTTCCGAATGAGAGGGACAGCTCATTACA
>JAEZLF010000288.1 GCA_023435925.1 Bacillota bacterium | reverse complement strand
TGGAGAAAGCGCAAAAGGATCGGGACAAGGTTCTCAAGGACAACATTACTACCATTGAAGAAGCGGATAAGGCACTTGAAAAAGCCCGCAAGGATGCTGCACGCCAGACAAAGACCGACAAGATTTCCGCGGAAACAAAGAAGCTGGACTATGCAGCGGCAGAGGCAGAGTTAGAGAAGGTCAGAGATAGTGTTGAACGCTTGAAGAAGCTGGTAGAAACCAAGGGAAAAATAACTGCTCCTATTGCCGGTACCGTATCGGAAGTCACCGCAAGTGAAGGCGCATCTATTGCTGAAGGTGCTGTCATAGCAAGGATTGTTACAGGTGAAAAGTCCATGAAAATAATCGCTACGGTAACAGCTGATGAGGCTAAACAGCTCAAGGTTGGGCTGGAGGCGGAGCTTTATTCCGATAGAATGTGGTCTGCCGGGAAGGTTACAGACATTCGAAGAGCGACTGGTACCGGCGGACAGACAGGCGGACAGACGATGTACGAGGTACATATAGGCATCAATGAGGGTCAGGGCGATTTTCCTATTGGGGATTCCGTTCGGGTTACCATACGACAAACGTCCCAACGCTATAATACCATTGTTCCTCTTAGCGCTCTCAGAGAAGATGCGGAAGGTAAGTTTGTTTTTGTTTTGGAAGAGCAGAGCGGAGCACTTGGGACACAGCAGATTGTACGGCGTATTGATGTAACCGTGCAGGAGAGTAACGCTGCACAAGCTGCAGTCAGCGGAGCATTCTCCAGCTGGGAAAAGCTGATTGAGCGGGGAGACCGGGAACTCAAGAACGGCAACCGCGTACGGGTTAAGCAATGATTACACGATAATCAAACCGTAAGATCATTTATTCCGCTTCCATTCATCAATGACCTATAGAGGTCAGCATCTTATGGAGGCGAAGAAAAATCATTTTAGTGAGAAAGGAGGGAAAGCATATGCGTATAATCAAACGGGCTTTACACATGGGTGCCGTCTGGATACTTCTATCTGTATGTCTGTGGGCTGCGGGCACTGCTTGTTTGAACAACGTAGTATCCGCTTCGGGAACATCGCGCTTAAGTATGCGTTTCTCTCCTAAAAGCGAGCCTGCCTTTGATGGAATAGAGCAGTATTACGAAAGACAAGCTTCTAAGGTGGGAGCGGCAATAATTCCGGGAGTCGTGACTGCATGGGCGGAGGAAAGGAACCGGCAGGTTTCTGCAACGGAGTGGAAGGCAGACGTTGCTGTAGATCTTTACTATATCAATGGAAATGTCCTGGATGTTATGGACCTGACTCTAGTTGCAGGCGGATTTCCTGCGAGTACTGACAAAACAGGTATTTCCATTGATACAAAAACTGCTGTAAAACTCTTTGGATCGTCTACACCTGTAAACCTTGATATTACTTTGGGGGGACAGAAATATACCGTGCGTGGTATTTTTGAAAGTCCGAAGGGAATGGCAGCATTGGGAACAGACACAGGCCGGGGGCTGGCTGTAGTATCTCCGCCCTCGTCATTAACGGCAGGAGCTTTTGACGGTAAATCAAGTGGAAAAATCGGAGTACAAGGTGTTGAATTTCTGTTTCCGGCAGGCTTATCTCCGGATGAAACAAAAAGCTACGCCATGCAGCTTGCTGGAGAGATGGGACTTGGCGGGGCCGCCTATATCAAGGATTATTCTGCCGGGGATAAAATGCTGCGTCAGCTCGCTCAGTTACCTGGGTGGATAATGATGGCTGTTGCCATACTGATGCTGCTATATACCGGATACTCACAGCTAAAAATGATGCTGCGAATGGCATGGCGGCGTTTCAGCTCACGCAGTATTTCCGGAAGAATAGCGTTCAATACTATGCTGCGTGGAATTTTATGGGGAGGTGCCTCATTATTGGCATCAGTCTGCATATTTCTTATCGTTCGACCTGATTTTTCTCTGCCACCGTCCTATATTCCGACTCAGTGGTCGGACGTAGGCTTCTGGCCGGAGCTTATAAAAAAAATGCTGATTGAACAAGCTGAGAGAAATGCTTTGCCTGTCGCACGGCCTGATGCAGTAACAAACGCCTTGACTGACTGGGGGTTTGCTTTTATTGCCGCTTCGCTGGGTTCGCTTTATTTTTTCAATGCTTGCCTTAATAAAGTACTGGGACGTCCTGTGTCATCAAGGCTCAGGCACCATCCGGATGAATGGTCACATCCTGTAGCACGGTGGGATACAAGCTGTTATTTACTTCTGCTGATATCGGCTGCAGCTCCTGTATCTGGGCTTAAGCTGGCTGAACTGCTGGGTTTGCAGCCGGTGATTTCCGGAACGGTTTTGACCATGCAGGTGATACCCATCGTGATGGTAATGGTAGGTCTGATTCTGCGCTTGTGGCCAAGCGCATTATGGCCTTTGCGTTTCTCACCGATGACAAAACTGCATTTTATTATACATAGGATTCCAAGAATTCACATGCTTAAGAAAAATATGCGCAGTATCCCGGGAGTACGTTTGGTTTCGAAAAACAAAGATATAGAAGAATAGAACATTTAGGAGAATAGAACATGAAGGGGGCAACACGTTTGAAAAGAAAAATGAAAAGTGTTTTCTGTATTGGATTGGCTTCGCTGATTCTACTCAGCGGGTGTGGAGGTAATGGGAATGACAAGAAGGTAACAAAGGGGGGCTATCGGGAGACAGAGATCAGTATGCCTGCCGGTTATCAACAAAACACAAATCCTTTGTTTTTGAAGGATGGCCGTGTTATGATGCTCGCGACCCGTGTACCTGAAGATATGCCAATGGGAGCTGGACCAGTCATTGATCCCAGAAAAGCAGCGGAAATTGAAGCTGCTGCTGGGGAGAATACTGCAGAAGCAGATGGCGAAACAGCCGCTGCGGAAAATACTGCAGCAGCAGACAGCGAAACAGCCGCTGCGGAGAATGCTACCGCAACAGATAGCGAAGCTGCCTCTTCGAATGATACTACGGCTGTCGATGGTGAGGCTACCGCTACCGATGATGCTAAACCAGCAGATGGCGACGCTACCGCTGAGGTTGATACTACCGCAGCAGATGGCGACGCTACCGCCGCGGTCGACAAAGAAGCAGTTATTGATGCAGCAGCAGTTGATATGCCAATGAATGAGTACACCCCGCCGGAAATGAAGTATGATATTCTGACATGGCAGGATTTGACAAAGGAACCAACGGTCGATCCGCTAAAGCTGCCTGTAAACACCTATTTTGATTCACAAGGTGCGTTAATAGCTGATGTTGATGGCAATCCAATTTTACGGGCAAACGGTTATGACCAGGAAAAGGGAACCCAGAAGTTTCTTCTCTATTGGCTGCCCGAAGCGGTAGGAGCCGGTAAGGACGCAGCACCTGTAGCACCTGTAAAAGAACAGCTTCTTGATTTGGGAGAATTTTACCCCAATGCTATTGTAGCTCTTCCGGGAGGCTTATTTGCAGCTTCCACTTGGGATAGCGTCAAAATACTTGGTGCAGATGGCAAAAAAGTAAAGGACATATCAGTCACCTACAGCAATCAAATGTTCCGCGTCGGTAATAATTTGGTTGTAGCGGACGGAGAAAAGAGCGAGCTGGTTTTTTATGACACTACAACACTTACAGAATCAAAACGTATGAAGGTAGGAAGAACGATTATTAACAATACAAACAGTGCTGCAGGGTTTGATGATGGCTCCTTTTATTTATACGGTCAGAATGGTATATACCGATTGGATTCGTCTGATGCTGCCACTGAAACCACAAATAAATCGGCTCAAACAGATACAGAGATGGTTCTTGACTTTCTTCAGTGCTCCCTGGCGGATCCTGAGCTTTATGCAAACGGCTTTGCAGTAAATAGTGACAAGCAGATCCTCATTATGGCTAATTCAAATCGTATGGGCGGTCGTATGTACAGCAGTACAATGGCAGTGAGCTCAGCGGAAGTATATTCCGGACCTGAGATGCACCTTTTCTTGTATAACTGGGATCCGGAGCTGGATTTATCCAATAAGACGGTATTGACTATTAGTTCATTATTTACCGATCAGCTTTTACGTGTTGCCGCTTATAAATTCCAAAAGGATCATCCCGATGTACAGATTAAGATTACACAATACTACGATAAGATGGAAAACGAAATGAAGTGGAGCGATTTCATCCGCACAGTCAACACGGACATTCTCTCCGGAAAAACTGCAGACATTATGTTTCTGGACAATCTTCCGTTGGATAGTTATACGAGGCGTGGCATTTTGGTTGACTTGAATCCACTTGTCAATGAATTGGGCGGTACTGAAAACCTCAATATGGGTATTGTTAACGGAATGAAAAATAAAGATGGGAAACTGTACGCGCTTCCGTTGACATTTACCACTTATGCCCTTATCGGACGCAAAAACGTTATTGATCAGGTAACAGATCTTCAATCACTTCTGACCTTGAAACTGGAGCCCGAACAGACAGCGCTTTCGCCTATGCAGAAGCAATCCTTATTCTATCAGCTCCTGATGACAAACCTACCGGTGTTTATTGACAAGCAATCAGGAAATTATCGTTTTGATACACCGGAGTTTATCGGATTCCTTGAACTTTTTGACCGTATTTATAACGAAGCACAGATACCGCCACCTGAACTGCCGGAAAATCCTACCGAAGAAGATTATCGAAGACTGGATACGGGTAATTTTTATCAAAACGTACAGAAAGACCGTTACACCGGAAAGACTGCCCTGTCCATGACTACATTGGGAAATTTGGACAGCTTGTCCTACGAGTTTTCATACTCCGGTGGAAAGGACGCCTCCTGGACGTTCATGCCCACAATGAAGGATATCGGCGGAGAGATATTTATGCCCCAGACCACCCTGGGTATCAGCGCAAAAAGCAAAAACCAAAAGCTGGCGACAGAGTTTGTAAAAATGATTTTATCCGGTGAAATTGAAAACATGGGAAACTATATGTGGGGCTTTTCTATTGTAAAAGACCAGCAGGAAAAGGCCATTAAGAACCTGCTGGAGCAGTACAAGCAACAGGATGAAATGGGAGGAACGCATCAAATGTATATTGATGATAAAACATCGATTGATATGATAAGGCTGACTGAGCAGCAGATGCGTGACATCGTGAACCGTATGGACGAATGTACCGTTCCGGTCCAGTATGATCAGACTCTATCTGAATTTTTGACCGAGGAAATCAATCCATTCCTGTATGGCCGCAAAACTGCAAGAGAAGCTGCAGAGGCACTGCAGCGCAGAGCCGCCGCATATCTGGCAGAATGATCGTTTAAAGAATTCTTAGCAGAAATACATTCGTACTAACAAAAACAAAGGGGCTTTCTCAAAACTATTTGATGGTTATGAGAAGCCCTTTTCTTTTTGTTTCCGTTCCAGAGGCGACTTCATGCCGTCCTCTTTATGCATCTGCCTGCTTTATGTATCTGCCTGCTTCATACACCAGTCTGTTTCATATGTCAGATTGTTGCATGAGCTTGTCAGCTTTATACACTTACTGCTTTATAAGCTCGTCTGCTATATGCGCCTGTGTGCTTTATGCGTCTGCCTGCTTTATAGGCAGCCGCACCGTTACCTCTGTTCCATTCCCCGTCTGGCTTGTGATTGTAATGTTACCCGAATGGGCTTCCACAATCTCCTTGGCAATTGCAAGACCCAGACCTGTGCCCCCCATTTCTCTCGATCGTGCTTTGTCTACCCTGTAAAATCTTTCAAAAATTCTGGGCAAATCATTTTCCGGTATACCAATCCCTGTATCCGCTACCTTAAAGTATGCATCATTGTATATCTTTCCGACATAAACCGACACTTTACCATCCTCAGGAGTATACTTGATTGCATTACCCAATACGTTGAAAACCACCTGCTCCAGCCTACCCCAGTCTCCCTCGATTTCCGGAATATCGCCAAGAACAAAGCATTCCAACTTCTGCCTTCTCGTCTTTGCCTCCATCTCCATTCTATCAACCGTACTTTTTACAAGATCCACCAGGGACATCTCTTCGAATTTCCATTGCATCTGCTGATTATCCAGCCTGGAAAGCTGCAGCAGATCCTTCACCAACCGGGTCATTCTATCGGCCTCGGCATCGATTACACCAAGAAATTTTTCTGCCGTCTCCCTGTCCTCAAGAGCTCCATCCAGCAGTGTCTCCGAATAGCTTTTGATCGATGTCAGAGGTGTCCGCAGTTCGTGAGAAACATTCGCCACAAACTCCTTGCGCATATTCTCCAAGCGCTGCTGCTCCGTAATATCCTGCAGCACAGCAATAACACCCTCAGGCTTCTTTGCCTCATCGGTAAAAACAGCAAAATAAACCTTGATGACCTTTTCACCGATTTGAACATTCATTTCCGTCGTGTGCTGGGACTGAAGATATAAAACATCCTCCAGGCAGTACTTAAAGCCATACAGTGTACAATAATCCTGAAAATTGCTTACATGACTGCTAACTCCCAAAAGCCTGGAAGACGCAGGATTTGTATGAATAATCTCACCCTTGAGATTAAATGCAATAATACCATCGGTCATATAGTTGAGGATGGTTTCCATCTTGCTCTTTTCACTAGAAATCTCGGCCAATGTAGTTTTCATGCTATAGGCCATGTAGTTGAAGGTATCGGTCAGCTTACCGATCTCATCGTTGGACTTAACCTCAAGCACCTGCTCAAAATCGCCATTTGCAATACTCTTCGCCTTGTTCATCAGCTTAACAATCGGGCCGGTAATGGTTTTTGAAAGTAGATAGCCTGCGACAAAGGCTATCGCCAATGCTATGACAATGCTGGTAATAATCGCATTGTAAAAGCTGCTGATAATGCCTGCCCAATCATCCTTATAATACCGAAAGTAAAGAATATAATCACCGATGGGCCGGGCATAATCAAAAAAGCTTCTTCCGCCAAAGCTCTCCAAAATCTGCTTGTTATCAGCGGAACCAGCCATTGCCTGCACAAAATTATCAGATGCCAGAAGTGCGTTTAAAGATGACGCGGTACCATTCATGAAGTCGTTATCATTGGTTTTAAGAACTGTACCGCTTTTATTGGTAACCGTATAGCTTCTATACTCCAGCTGGCTTACCTGGAAGACGCTCTCTATATCTTCCAGGTCCTCCATCAATTCCGCTTCAGTAGGATGATCGCTGCTTTGAAAATTTTTAAAGCCTTCATCCAGTCTATCAATGAATTTTTCGTAGTACTGGTTCTCTACAATGCTGTTCAAATAAAGTCCGATCGGAATGATCAGGCAAAACGTTACCAGACAAAAGAAACTAACCAGCCGCCACTGTAAATTTTTCGGGAACATACACACCTCGCACCTAATGCTTGGGATCCCTTAAGGGCCAAAAGTGTTTAATTGTCCTGCCTGTTGAAATAGTAGCCGACACCACGCTTGGTCATAATATATTCGCAATTGGAGGGATCCTTTTCCAGCTTCTCCCTTACTCTTCTGATCGTCACGTCCACCGTGCGGACATCCCCGTAGTATTCATAGCCCCAAACCTTTTCCAGCAGATTCTCCCTGGAAAAAATCTGACCATGGTGTATGGCAAGAAATTTCACAAGCTCAAACTCTCTGAGGGTCAGCTCAATGGTTTCGTCATCTCTCTTGATTTCATAGCGATCCGCATCAATCACAATGCCTCCGCATTTAATAATGCTGCCGACAGCTGTATCGCTATCCTCAAAGGATGTCCTTCTGATATTTGCCTTTACTCTGGCCATCAATTCCCGCTGACTGAAGGGCTTGGTAATATAATCATCCGCTCCCAGCTCCAGGCCCAATACCTTGTCAACCTCTTCCTCCTTGGCCGTGAGCATCAGAATGGGCGTTGATATGGACTGTCTCAGTTTTCTGCATACAGTAAAGCCATCTGTTTTGGGAAGCATGACATCAAGCAAAATCAAATCAGGCTTCTCACTCAATGCCAGCTCCATTGCCTTTTCCCCGTCGTAGGCCTCAATGGTATCAAAGCCCTCTTTTTTCAGATTAAATTTCAAAATATCAACAATGTTTTTCTCATCATCTACGATCAATACTTTTTTACTCACAGAACACTCTCCCCTTCATATACTTTTACCATATTAACGCGCTCTGTACAAGGCTTAATAACTTCCATTGTGAAATATTTCTATAGTAGGGAGAAACAAGTGCACTATACTATTTCCCCTGTCTCACTGTCCATGTATTGCCGCCCTCGGCAGTAGTGCGGGAATAGACCTCAGAGTAGTCTGTAATAGAGTTGAACCGCAGCAAATAGGTCTTCGCCGGATCCAGTTCATCAAAACGAAGCACCAGCGTCAGAGGATCCACATAGGTCACTCCGATAGGCGCAATCTTCATTGTCTCGCCATTTTCCACATACTCCAGCGCATAATTGGCTGTACTGATATTGTTCAAGTTAAACGCGATTTCGATATTAAACATCAGCTTCACTGCATCCTTTGAAACCGTTACCGCATCCACAATCTGCGGCCTGACAACACTGTTGCCGCCACCGGTGAACTCGCCAGTATATACCGCTAGTTGGCTGCTTCCCAAAGAATCCTTCAGACCGGAGGCATAGACCTTATATTTTTGTGAGCTGCTGAAGGTTTTTCCTGCAGGTAAGAACAGCTTCACAACGTACATACCGTATTGATACTGATAAAGCGCCTTTTCAGGCACTACATTGAAGGAATAGTCACTGACACCGCGAATAATATAATTTGAAGTATTTGCTGCAGTGGCAGCATCCAGAGCCTTATTAAAAATTAACACTGCGCAGTTACTATAATCAGATACGGCCTTCTCAAGTGCAAGTCCACTATTTTCGGGATATACTCCTGCGAAGGAGAAGCTCTTATTCTCTATAGAACTTTGCTTATATATGTCTGGTACATATTCCATCTTTACCTCATACTGCTTTGTTTTATCTAAAGGTGATGCCAGGCTTAGCATTACAGTTCTTCCGCTGCTGTCTCCTGTACCATCAATCACAGCATTTGTCACTGCAATTGCTGTTTTGTTCGCATCATATACAGTATAGTTCAGTCTTTTCTCCGCCCAACCAGGGTCAACATCGCGGCTGAAAATGACCCGCACCGATGTGCTTGTCCATGCATGTACTGACGATACTGTCAATTGACCAGAATCCACCGCTGTCGTTACAAAGTCCCTGCTTTCACCATACCCATCACCCAGCTTGACTCCGTAGCTGCTGGTCAACTTTCCGCTGGCAGTAATGCCATAAACCTGGCCGGGCTCCAGCGTTGCATTCTTTATATAAATTGAAACCGCATTATTCACCGACTGTAGCTTCTTCACCGCAAAATTAGAAGTAGAACCCGCTAAATACGTTCCGCCGTTTTTCGTCAAATTATAATACGCAGGCGTCTCACTGTTTTCGTTTACAGGGTGAGTAAAATAAACATTCACTACATTCGCAGACGCCTGCTCCACCTTGCTGATCTTAAAGAAATCCGAAGCAACCTGCTGCTGAGCATAGCCGGTGAAGGTACCTGTCAATTGCCCTGAAACGTATCCGTTAGCATCGGTGACACTATTAACCCTTACCACATAATTGCGTCCTGGTATCTGCCCCGCCGTAATCACCTGGATCTTGTCCTGGGAGAACGCAACGGACTGCACAGCAAGGCTGCTACCAGTGGTGGCGGAATCCGTAATAAGTATATCTGAGGCATTTACATTCTGAATATTCTCATTCAAATTGATTTCAATACTATTAGAGGCTGTAGCTGTAATGACGTCTATGACCGTGGCCTTATTATCCACCCCTAAGATACCACTGGCAGAAATGGCTTCGTTTGTAAACACACCCTCCTGCACCAGTGTGAACACCATTTTTGACGATGTGTCTTTTTTGAATGCATTTAATGAATAGTAAATCGCTGATGCAGCACCTGATCTCAAATAGTTGGTATTGTCCATCGTCCTGTCAGCATATCCTGCATCCTTAACAATGCCCAGTACAAACGCCTTCTGATATACATTGGACCAACTAAAATCTACATTATACTCATAACCTAATGCGCATATAGCCATTTTCAGGAACGCTTTTTCACTGATGTCATCCTTCGGCGCAAAGCTCCCATCGGGATTGCCAACCATAATACCAACCTGGGTACCATATCCTACATAAGGCGCATACCATTGTGTTGCCGGAACATCGGCATACTTTGTGTACTTCAGCTGTTCGGCATTCTGCTTTACATAGTTTTCCTTGCCCAGCATTCTGATAATCAGGGCTGCTGCTTCCGCTCTGTTGATTTTATTATTCAGTAGATAATCTCCGCCGCTGCCCTGAAGAATATTCAGCTTATTCAAGGCTGTTGCCATAGTGTAGATATCCGTTGCAGCAGTCTGTGCTGATACGGTTCCTGCAAAAAGCGACATGCAAATAGCCGCTGCCACCAATACGGAAAGAATTTTTTTCATGCTCGTCATATCAAGACCCCTTTTCATTCGTTTTTATTTGTACTCATCTGCCGCTATTCGGAAATGTAATAATATAATGCAATCAAAACAGTCGGGGAAACTTCTCTGCTATGGTATTTTTAGAAGCATCCCCGTTCCTTGTGCTGTATGTTCTCTTATCATTATACCAATACTCCCAGACGATAACCAGTTATTTGACGATAAATGCCATAAAAAGTTCCACCAAAAGTCTCACCAGGTCCTGTTTTTCTCTATTCCAAGCATTGTGCTGCGGCGCCTCGACAGCCTTCGCGTTACAGAATACCTCACTCCGGCTCAGTAAGTTCATTCCAATCCCAACATGTTTCGGAATTCCGCTCTGGCTCCGTTATAGTCCACCACTGCGGCAAGAGCATCATACTCTGCACTGATCAAAGACTCCTGCGCGCTCATATATACTTCCCTGCTGATGGTACCCTTCTCATATCGGATCTTCGCATTAGCCAGCTTCTTCTCCATCAGTTCTGTATATTTATTGGCAAGCTCCACATCATCCAACCTGCTAACCATATCGTTATATTCATTTTTCACTTTCACATCCAATGCCGTTTTTGCACTGGTAAGATCCAGCCCGGTCTCTTCCAGATCCAGGACACAATTGTCATAGATCAGATCTCCCTTACGATAAAGCTTCGCTGCAATATCCATCGCCGTCTGCGCAATATCCCGCTTCCCTGCTGCTTTATGAACAGAAGTCTCGGTTTTATACAGCTGATTCAGGGCATAATCAACATCGATATCTTCAAATTTCTCCAGCTTGATTGTCCCCTCTATCTTTACAGGTGTAGTATCCAGTGGCTGGCTGAGAAGCTTTTTTAGCTCAAGGTATAGAGAATTCAACTTCTCCTTTGTATTTGTCAGATTCACCATACTGTTGTCTACATTATATTGTGCCGAATCCAGATCATCCTGGGTTATCATAGCTGCCTTGAATCTTGCAGCAGCCATCTCCAGTTTCTCCTGGGCAAGAGCCAGCTTCTGTTCCTGCAGCTCAATTTCCTTGTTACAAAGCTGTATGTTCATAGCTGCTTTATATACATCCACCTTCAGCTGGTTCAGGTGATCCTGCTTTGTCTTTTGGGCCGCCTCCAGCTCCAGCTTCACATCAATCGGCTTGGTAATGCTTAGAATGCTGTCACTCATGGCATTGGTATCGGACCTTACGGTTCTGACTGTCATCTCTTTTTTCTTAATGTCCACATCATCCACCATGGCCTGCCTGCTGTGATTCACAGCAATTTCCTGCAGCTCTGCGATTTTATATTCTCTGCCAACGTCCAATATTAATGCAGAGCCGGTAACTGCACCGGCGCCGGAAGCAATTGTCACGCTTGAATCACCAGTCTTCTCTACTGCGACTCTGGTACTGGCTGTACCGCTATTGTCTGCGGCATATGTAATGCTAAAGGAAAACAAAATGGTAATCAATGTTACTGAAGCAATCAACTTTTTCATATCATTCACACCTCTTAATATCCCGGACCAATTCCGGTAGCATTGTTAAATCGCATGATTCTAGTATTATAATCGTAGAGAGCTGCCTTATAGCCGTTTTCAACCTGTAGTAACCCCAGCTCAGACTGGGTCAGGATATTTTTCGATATCATCCCTGATTCGAATCTAGCCTGCATATTGGCGTGGCTGCTGCGTTGAAGTTTCAGCGTGTTATTTAGATTATCCACGCTCTTACCAGTACGGATCACATCAACATAGGCATTCTCTATTTCATTGATGATTGACAGCCGCATGCCCTCCAAATCCAGATTCAACTGTTCCAGGTCATTGAGAAGCCGTTCATATTCATCCTGTGCCGTTGTACTGGTCTTATATAAATAGCCTGACTCAATAATTTTCTTTTCCTGCTCCTTCAGAGCAATCTGGCTCCGAATGCTGATCATATCAAATCTGTTCTCAAGAGCCATTTGTATGTAATCCTCCACCGGCTTCCACACCGGATGGGACAACTCATCCTCGTATGAGACCTGTGAAAATCCATCTCGGGCAGGCAGACCTACAAACTGGTTAAAGCTCCTCACCATATTATCATAGGAGCGTTTTGCATTATCTGCATCCTTCTGCGCTTTCAGAAGGTTAAAATCCGATTCTTCCATTTCCAGATCAGTAATCATGCCCTTCTGTTGCTTGATTTTATCCTGTCGATTGATCTCCCCAGCCAGTGCCAGCTGCTTTTGCTTCAGCTGATAGTCCGACTGAGCATTATACACGCCGAAAAATACTCCCCTGAGAGATGCTTTAAGGCCATTAACAGTAATGACCCGGTTTGCCCTCGTCGCCTCCCATGAAAACTTCATCTGCTCCGGAAAAAGCTCTTTCATTTTAATCATCATTAATTTAGTCTCTGCACCGTAATGAATGTACATCTCTTCGTTTCCGTACTTAAAAGTAAAGCCATTCACATCAATATTCTTCGCGCTCTCCACATTGCTCTTGTATTGCCGCAGAGCATCGTCTTCTGCCCTCTGGAGCTTTTTTAGCGTACTGCTGTTCATCTCCATAAATGCAACAGAGCGGTCGTATGTAAGCGGTCCTCTCGATTCTGCCAATGCACCGGCAGGCAGAATCAGCATGGCCACTGTAACAGTTAAAGCTATCAGCCGTTTCACCCTTGTGAAGTCCCCCTTTCAATTTAAGCTACACGCATATGCCGGAATGAATCCGGCATATACTCAAGTAAGCTAAGCTTGCGCGCCCCGCTTTCACGTGGCGTCTGAGCAATGTCAGTGAGAGATCATACTCACTTCTGACATTGTTCAAAAAATACCGGCTCGATCACCCTACATTCATCATTCCGCCAGTATTTTTTAACCAACTATATATACTTTATCATACTACAAAAAGTCTGTAAAATCTCACTCCGCCTTGCAATAGGTCGGTACAATGGACTTGACATACTCAAAAACATCTTCGTCACATACATCTCTGCTTCCGGTGAGTGTGATATCCTTCAATATTTCCAGCTCTCTTCTTAATACAGCAAGGTCTGTAGCCACAGGATGAGCAACAAAAATCTTGTCATTCCGGGTAGCCTTCAACCCTTCCTCCGCCATCAAGAGCTCCTCATAAAGCTTTTCCCCAGGCCTCAGTCCGGTAAACTCAATCTTAATATCCTCATCCGGCTCAAACCCCGAAAGCTTAATCAAATTCTTCGCCAGATCATAAATTCTCACCGGCTGCCCCATATCCAGCACAAATATATCTCCGTTCTTTGCCATAGCGCCTGCCTGTATCACCAACTGCACCGCTTCGGGAATCGTCATAAAATAACGGATTACCTCGGGATGGGTCACTGTAACAGGCCCTCCCTGTTCGATCTGCTTCTTAAACAAAGGGATAACGCTGCCATTACTGCCCAATACATTTCCAAACCGGACGGCTGAAAACTCTGTCCTGCTGTGCCTTCCCATGGCCTGTATCACCAGCTCCGCAATCCTTTTCGTAGCCCCCATGATATTAGTGGGGTTCACAGCCTTGTCTGTTGAAATCAATACAAACCGCTTTGACTGATGCTTATCCGCACATTCCGCTACATTTAGCGTACCGAATACATTATTTTTTATGGCCTCAGTGGGATTCGCCTCCATCAGCGGTACATGCTTGTGGGCTGCCGCATGAAATACTACCTCAGGCTTATATTGTGCAAAAATACTATCCAACCTGGGCTTCTCTCTAATATTGGCAATTACAGCGGAAAGCTTCAGTTTTGGAAAGCTATGCAGCAATTCATTTTGAATATCATACAAATTATTCTCATAATTATCCAACAACACCAGCTCTACCGGAGAATAGGAGGCAATCTGCCTGCATAGCTCTGAGCCGATAGAACCACCTGCTCCGGTCACAAGTACCACATGTCCCTTCAGGTAAGAAGTAATTTCCTCCAGATCCAGCTTCACCGGTTCGCGGCCCAGCAAGTCTTCAATATCCACATCTCTGACCTTCTGCATAACAACCGTTTCATCAATCAATTGGGAAACAGACGGAAGAATCTTCACTTTACAGTTCGTTTCGGCACAGATATTATATATCTCGTTGATCACCTTACGACTCGTAGAGGGTATGGCGATAATAATCTCGTCAACGCTTTTTTTCGCGACAGTTTCAATAATTTTGCTCCTGCCGCCTACTATGGGTACACCGTTGATCTTCCTGCCAATCTTCTCCTTATCATCATCAATGATGGCTACCGGCTTGCTTTTCAACTCACTATGGGTCAGCATTTCCTTAATTATGATGGCACCCGCATCACCGCCACCAATAATCAGTACCCTTCTCTGATCCTTGAGTCGGATCGCTTCTCCTCTGATGATCCTGCGGATCACCCTGTAGCTCAGTCTGGCGCCGCCAATCAGTATAATATCAATAAACAACGTAATACCGAAAATACTTCGCGGAACCCTTACCTGGGCAAGAAACACATATCCAAGCATGACGATGTTACTTATAGACGCAGCAAGGGAAACAGATATCAGCTCATGAGTCCCCGCATATTTCCATAGTGAGTCATACAATCTGAAAACCAGAAAACAAACCAGCTTCACCACAGTGGCAATCAACGCCAAATGCAATATATTTTCAGTAAAATAATCTGGAATACTTCTCCAGCTAAACTCAAAACGCAGCCAGTAAGCCGCAAGCAACGACAGATTGACCAATACAATATCAACGATAATCAAAGCATTCGCTTTTATTCTTTGCTTCATATGACCTCACCTCATCTCTATATATTCCTGCATATTCTAAAGATTACGCTGGCATAGCAACCCTGCCACTAATCGCTTCTACTCCGTTACCTGGAAAGCAGCATAATATCCAGAGTGTTACCTCTTAAGCTCCGTAACCCGGGCCGCATCCTGCCTGCCTTCCACCACACCTCTGTGCCTGACCACGCTCACCGCTGTCAAAAACAATATTTTTATATCCAGCCAAATTGACCAATTCTCCACATAATACCGATCATACTCCACTTTCACCGGAATTGCCAGCTCGTCCCGGCCATTCACCTGCGCCCAGCCCGTCAATCCGGGCCGCATCCTGTGCACGCCAAACTGTTCCCGCAGCCCGATCAAATCCTCCTGATTGTACAGCGCCGGTCTCGGTCCCACCAAGCTCATATCCCCCTTCAAAATGTTAAAAAGCTGGGGCAGCTCGTCCAAACTGGTCTTTCTCAGCACTCTGCCCACCGGTGTAATAAAAGCCTCCGGATTCTCCAGCATATGCGTCGGTACGTTGGACGGCGTATCTATACGCATGGTACGGAACTTCAATATATCAAACTCTTTCCTGTTCAGCCCAATGCGGCGCTGGCGGAACAAAACAGGGCCTTTGGAGGTCAGCTTTACTACAAGACTTATCAGAAATAATAACGGCAACGTCAATACTATCAGCAATAACACTGCAACAAGATCAAGTATTCTCTTCATGTTCAGCACCTCCTCCATACAAAGTCGACACAATATCCCATTTAATACCACCTACAATTCGGGCAGCCTTTGTATTATCAAAAACAGTACACCTAAAAATTTTCCTGAAGTTATAAACAGAAATAATACTCTTTCTGTTAAATATTTTAAGGGTTTCTTCAATAATTGCAATAGCAATATAAGTCAGGTAAAAGGGCAAACGGATAGAGACAGGTGCCTTCTTGCCATTCTTTTGGGCCGCTTTCATCTTTTCAAAGGCAACAAGTTCCTTCACTGAATAATTTTTTGTGTCACTTATATTATAAACTCCACTTGGATAGCTGCCTGCAATAAACGCTTTCACGAAATCGACTACATTGAGAATAGAACACATGTTATAGAAATAGCTACCATCTCCAAAAAAGTACAACAGCTTTCCCTTTACTAAATAAATACGTCTATCCAGATTTAGTGTAAAGTCATCTCCATAAACAGGTGCAAACCTCATAACAGCATAATTCATTTCCGAAGACTCAGCCAACGTAATCAATGCTTGCTCAGCCATAAGCTTTGTCTTGCCATAATCGCTCAATGGTAAAGCTTCTGATGCCTCGCATATAATCTTGCTTCCACACATATCATAAACTTCAACCGTACTGGAATAAAGCAACTTCCTTACATTATATTTTCTGCAAAGTTTAAAAATGTTCTCACTTGACAAGTAATTTACTTTGTAAAATACTTCATAAGTTGCATTCAACGATTTTTTATGGACAATGGCCGCCAAATGGATTACGATATCTGGTCTATGCTTTTCAAAGATTGCTTCCATTCTTACGAAATCCGAAATGTCGCCTTGTTCATAGCTTTTCACTTCAGGAAAGGAACAAGATTCTTCAACTGAGACACCAATGATCTCAACTCCCATAATAGTATACAGCTCATGTGCAACGTTTTTTCCAATAAACCCATTAACGCCTGTAATCAATATTTTCACTGTTTTTTCCAGCATCTCTCACAGCTCCTCCAGCAGTCGCTTATATCTATCAAAAACCAAGTTTCTGGCATACTTACTATTATATAACCGGCTGGAATTAGTGCCTATTTCATCAATCTTCTTTTTGTTCATTGAAATACTTGTTAGTATTTCTACCAATCCTTGTGAATCTCCTCTTTGAATGGAATATCCAATGCCATACCTATCAACATCCCTTGATATGTCATTCTGACCATCAGAAATTAAAATGAAAGGTTTTCCACATGCAAGTATCCCATAATACTTACTAGGCATTAACACATTTTTGAAGTTATCATTAAATACAATGATATGTATGTCTGCCAGATTAAGATTGTTGTTGAGTTCCTCTTTTTCTACATACGGCAGAAAGTTAATATTCGAAAGGCCTTCATTTACACAAATACTCTTTAGGGTATCGTAGTTAATACCTCCGCCTACAATTCTAAAAATAATGTCTGTGTTATGCCTCAGCAGTCTAACAGCATTTAACAAAGTATTATATTCGTGTGCAACACCAAAATTTCCGGAATACATCACAACCAGTTTGTCCAAAATACCTTCCATTTCCTTCGGTTGACGGTTATCTATTGGGAATATGTGACCAATAATCATATTGTTGATAACTTGAATTTTATCAACTCCGTATGTCTTCTGTATATACATTTTCATATCGTCACTAATTGTCACTACATGATCACAATGTTTGAGAGACCTTTTCATCACCATTGATAGAAGTCTGTAGGACAAAGACCGTCCATCTGAATAACCGCTGCTGATAAGGATATCCGGGTATAAATCCTGGATCACCGAAACAAGCTTAAACCTCTTCAAAATCTTTGCCATATATGCTGAAACAATTGCCAGTGGCGGGTTCGTACCAACCATAACCGTGGAAGAGCTGTTTATACGAAATAAGGTAAAGCCCAGCAAGCTAATCTGAAATGTCAATAGATTAATGCTTTTCCCCAAAAAAGAACTCTTCTTGAAAGTCGTATTCCAGAGTCTCTTGATCTTAACGCCATTAAGCTCCTTTATACTACTATACTCTACGGAAATGCCGTCATGGTAAAAGGGTAACCCTGCAACAACAGTCACGTCATACCCAATCGTCACAAAATACTCTGCAATTTCTTGAAAAACCTGAGCTGTGGAAGCAAGCTCAGGATAATAATGTTGGTTTATAATGTATAGTCTTTTATTCAATCTAACAACTCCATTTTTCCGAATAAGTCCATATGAACTTGCACCATTTTCTCTAATGTAAAATCTTTTATTCTTTCCAGGCTCTTGTGAGCCATTTTGTTTAGCAACTCTTCATCAAATAGTATATCATGTATCTTTTTTGAAAGCACTTATGCATATTCTCAAACAGCATTCATTATCCAAGACATACTTTAAAATCCTGCTCCTTAATTTTAAAATTTTTCTCTTCTATATGCAAATATGGTATATTGCCATAAAAGGATGCCCATAGCGTAAAAGTACTGGGCGGACCAATTATCTTATCGCATTTTGAAAGTAAAAACAGCTCTTCAACAAAATTGCTCTGTGGAATCCATATTCCCAAGTGATTTCTTTCTAGATCCTTATAAGGTAAAACATTAACACTTTCATTAGAACAAATTATAAACAGTACTTTTTTAAATGGCATTAAGCTAGACATCTGTTCAATGATAGATACATATTCAGAATCATCAAAATAGTACTTTCCGTCATTCCAGGTAGAATAATCACCTCTTCGGATATGTACGCCAACAATACTGTCATAAACCTTACGTTTCTCCAGCAGCTCATTTTCTACTTTTTTTATATAAACACTATTTATTCTAAAGAAATCTCTAATATCGTCAGCGTATTTACAAAAATTCGCTGCATCCCGAAAACACCATCCCCATACCAAATAATCCTTATTTTTTAGCAAAGACATCGCCAACAGATTCTTTTCGGGAGAGTCTATATTCATTAAATTGCCTTTAAGAGTATATAAAATTACTTTAATAAAAAGCTCTAATTTTGTTCTTATAGAATCATTGCCGGTCATTTCTGTATTAAAGACATTCCGCAAATCACGGAACGTCGGATTAAGAAGCTCTATATTGTGTTCCTTACAGTAGGCATAAAAATGAGCATACTGAAATAGTCTGTTACAGGTTTGCCCACTCTTCTTAATAATAATGATCATGTCTACCTCTCGTTTTTTGCCGCCAAATGTCTTTTTATATATACTACCATATTGTTAATATATCTTTTTAACTGAAAAAATAAATTTGCAGGAATGTACTTTAGCGGACATGCCAATATGATAAAAGTAACCTTATAAACAGGATTGAAAACAGACTTTTTCGAAAACATCTTCTTCATAAAGTCCTTCGCTGTTAAATCCATATAATACATATTACCCGTTGTTTCCTTATCCACAAGGTACTTCAACTCTTTATTTGATATGATTCGATACCCTTTTCGCCATGCCCTGATAGTAAATTCATAATCCGATCCATAATGAGGCAGTAATACGGGACGAAAGCCTCCAACTTTTAGGAAGTCCTTCACTCTGAAAAAAAGGGCACGTGTCGAAGCACAGTTAGTAATCTGTTCTTGTGTAACTAACTCAGATGTCCCATCAACAAAATTATAAAAAACCGCTCCGTCTAAATGCTCACCGCTATTCAAATCAAATCCATTGGCTGTCAGAAAGGCGTTTGATTCATTTGAAAGAATCCTGATACCGCTTTGTATAAACTCATCATCAACTTTAATATCATCATTTGCGGTCAAAACAAAATCTTCAGGATCAACATCATTACGCTTCAACCATAGATAGGCTTTATGCAAAGCACCACCCCACCACAGATTGCCATCGCCGCGGATAATTGTTTTATTCAACACACAATCGTTAACCATTTCACATGTGCCATCTGTAGATCCATCGTCAATAAGGATAAGATGAATATTCTTAAATGACTGGGTCTCCAGTGATTTTATAAAAGAGCGCGTAATGTTTATTCTATTATGGACAGCAACGATAACATGAATTTTTTCCATAATCAATACCTTTTACCGAATACAGCTTTCATATACTTTCACAGTATCTCTAGCTGTCTTTTCCCATGAAAACCTGTTGATGTTATTGTATCCTTTAGTGATTAACTCACTTCTGAGATCTTCATTATAAATAACTTTTTCAACACTATTTTTTATAGAATACTCGTCAAGAGGGTCAAAGTATACCGCCGCATCTCCTCCCACTTCTGTCAGAGAACTGGTGTTGCTTAATACCGTAGGGCATCCGCATTGCATACTTTCAAGTATCGGTATGCCAAATCCTTCATATAATGAAGGAAAAATAAATGCCAGCGCATTGCTATACAAATAAGCCAGAATATTGTTATCCGCTGAATATTTAAGCACTTTTCCCTTTACTCCCAGACTTTCAATCAATTCTATCTCCTTTGAATTGAAAGGCCTGCCACCTGCGCAAATCAAGAAGAGAGAATCGTCATCCAGCAAGGTTTTGTATATGGATAATAAAAACCTGTTAAAATTTTTATAATTGGCTCTGTCTCCAACATATAATAAATAACGTTCCGGAATGTCTACCTTCATCTTTTTATCAAATGCTTCCATTAAAGAACATCCATGTGGAATGATTACAATTTTGCTTTCGTCAACTCCCAGAATTCTAATAATATCATTTTTAGTATTTTCAGAGATGGCAATAATTTTCACAGCCTTTTCGGCAAGTACTTTTTTATACTCTCTTGTTTTATTATTTCTCCCGAAATACTCCGGATAAATTTCGTGAATCATATCATGTATTGTCAGCACGAAGCTTTTCCCTTTTGCATACTTCAAAAAGTATGGATTGTAATATGTTGGGTGTAAAACATCATACGGAACAAGCTTTAAGTCTCTGATACAATGAATATGGTTCACTAAACTCAGAAGCCGTACTTTCCCCCGAAAGTTGTGCCCTTCCAGGAAACTTTCAGGTTTGAGGAAATCTGAATTTCTCAGATAGTAATTATTAGAGTACTTTGTGCTTAGATAAAAATCAGCTAGCTGAAATTTATTTATGTTGCACATCAATTCATAGAAATACCTTGATATGCCGCCATAATTCTGATATGAAAACATTTGATAGTCAAAAAAAATTTTCATAATATATACACCTATCTATTCATTCCAATTAATTTCTGCATCATCCTTTTAACCCTACGCAGGTATGGCACAAATGGACCCAACCAAAGGTACTTAGAGTCTTTATAACAAATACGGCTTTCTATCTTGTCATTTTGAATATCTCTTATAATGTATGGAGGATGCTTGAGCGGAAAGGTTAACGGCTCTGTTTGCATATTGGAATATATGCTAGCGCCATGCGTATGTGTTGCATCCTGATTAAATCCAATATTCGATATTAAGTTTTTACCAGGTGCAATACTAAGACCAGACTGCATCCAAATTGAAAAAACCCACTGATAATCCCATGTATCAAAGTTTTCAGCATATACACTGTTTAAGTTGTTCTTCCATTGGTATAGCTCAAGCTTATCAACAATACCAAGCAGCAGGCCCTTTTCATTTGCTTTCGGCCACAATTCAATGTTGACATCATAAAGCTTCCATGCTCTTCTCCAGGTCGCCCATCCCCAGATGTGTACATATTTCGTAAAATAATAACTATGCTCCTGCATATTTTTTTCAAAAAGCATATTATCACCGGATATTACCATAACCCGTTCGTCATCACGATACTTCTCCAGAAGCTCCTGACAATAACGAAAAAACGAGGGATCCGGCAGACAGTCATCCTCCAGAATAATAGATTCCTCCACATTTTCAAATACCCAGTTCAATCCGCTGGAAACCCTTTTTTTACAGCCCATATTAATGTCTGAATAGTTTCTCAGTACCTCGCATTCCCAATCAATGTTCTCAACTATTTTCCTCGTTTGCTCACACTTTTCACGTTCTCCCGGCCTGCCATCCCGCGGACCGTCGGCAATTAAAAGCAGCTTTTCCGGTTTTGCGAGCCTTATTGCATCAAATACTTTTTGTGTAGTATCCGGTCTGTTGAAGATAATAAAAGTAACAGGTGTAGTGAGCCTGAATTCCTCCATACCAAAGTGTCCTCCAGTTCCATCTCAATTTATCTTGAAAAACTCCAAACTGTATCTCTATATGCTTCTGGAATACCTATATCAAACCGTTTTCCATTCGGTACAAAGGCGAGCATCCCTTTTCTTTCTCTAACCATATCCAAAGCAGAGGTCAGCTGAAACTCTCCTTTTTCCATTTTACCATTTCTTATGTTTTCTTCAAGAGCTTCATAAACCTCTGAAGACAAAACATATTGCCCAAATACCGAAAAATACCTAACTTCGCCGTTTTTCATTTTAATACCCAGATTTTCAACTGCATATTCCTTAGTTGGTTTCTCATAAATCTCTCGAACGGAAAGCTGCGTTTCTTCGTCATCCAGCCACGAACCTCCGATAATACCATAGTGTGACACCTGATCCAATGAGACTTCCTGTATAAGAACAGTAGTCTCTCCATTCATCTCAAAGATCTCCAATGCTTGAGCCGCACAAGTCCTATTTTCTCCGGATCTAAAAATATGATCTCCCAAAACAAGAAGAACCGGTTCATTATCGGCAAATTCTCTGCTCTGATAAACTGCATGTCCGAATCCGAGACGTTCGTTTTGATAAGCAAACGATATTTTACTGCCAATCCTTCTTATTCTTTGATCATACTCACGCATATATGGCGCTAGCTTCTCAAAATACTCTTCACTTGGTTCAAATTCAAATAGTCCTCTGTAGATATGTTCTTCTCCTTCAGCGATTATAAGACATATCTTTTCAATCCCCGCCTGATCCAACTCTTCTAATAGAATAAGCAACGCAGGCTTGGCAATTCCATCGTGGTCAACAATCGGAAACAATTCCTTTTTTACGGCTTTCGAAGCAGGAAATAGCCTTGTACCATATCCAGCCAAAGGAATAACAGCTTTTGATACTTTCTGATAAGCCTTTATATCAAATGGATAGGCTGTCAACCTTTGTACATTATTTAAATAATCAATTAGGTTACTTTGTTCCTGCTTTCCTTTGGCGATAAACTGAACAGTACCATCACCCTGTGATCCTACCCCCTTGCCACCCCATGTTAACTCCCTTACTACATGATCCTGAAGAATCGAATGCAGTCTGGGAGAAGCTAGTGCTTCCGGAGAAGCCGGCATCACCATTTGATCAAATATCCGCTGAGCTTCACTCATCAGTAAGCCAATCTCACGAGCATCACCCTTTTCCATTGCTGCAACAGCCCTAGCAATGATTCCCTGGTTGTGTATTCCAAGCGCTTCTTGAACAGCCCGGTCCTTTTCGTCCTGAGCAAACGGATAACACTTGTTAAGATCTGCCAGTATCCTCTTTGTGTCTTTCCCTCGCTTCAGATCAGCAAAAACCCAGTACAGTGGTTTCGAAACCTTAATGGGCTCCACATCAATAGTATCGCCGTCAAATACCATTAACACAGGTTTCTGACCATATGCACATGCCTGATCCATTCTGCCGCATCTTGACGGCGTTAATACTTCTGCCCTGTACGCGGCTTCCATTTCGCCTCTAACATTTAGGTTCAGATTATATAGTTTATTGAAGGCTCGTACAACGAGAACACAGATTGCAGCACTGGAAGATAGCCCCTTTTTCATTGGCAAGCTCATTTCATAGCATTCAATGCACACCCCGCCAACACGGTAATGTTCCATTATATACGCAGCAGCTCCCGCAGCATATGAAAAAAAACCACCTTCTAATGCTAAATTTTTAAGAGTTTTTACATTCATAGGAGCTTCAAATATCTCTGTATTTCCGCCTTCTGGCAAAACCGATAAAATCTTCAGTATCCTATCTCTGGACGCACGTGCTTTTATTCCCTGATCAATTCCACTGACTATAGCCATTCCCGGCATAACATCCGCATTAATCCTTCTATAACTGCCTGCCCAATCAGAATGCTCTCCAAGCAGGCATAAACGTCCCGGTACAAAAAGTTCAACAGTATCATTCCTCATTTGACGACCCCTCTCTCTTTCTATTGTTAGTACCGCCTCTTATTTTAGCTAAGCCTTTATCATATACAAGAATGAATAAATTTTTGTAGTACTTCATTTCATCACTTTTCCAGTAAACCAAGATGTTGAGAAAATTAGGGATGAAGATACACAAACAAGCTCTCCCGATAAATGCAATGATCGAAGCAGATATAAATAATTTGTTACTGGTAAATACTGTTGCTACAACTGCAGATATCGTTATAAATGAAAACACTCCCATTCTTTGAATAGACACTTTTAATGGAATCTTTAGCTTTATTCCAAGGACATAATAGGATTGGCCTATAAAATATATTGCTTCACTGGCCAACGTCCCCAGTAATGTTCCTGCTACTCCAATAAATTGAATCATGACTATTGATATCGTCAAATTAACAGATGCCGCTAAAATAGCTACATACTTCATCTCTTTAAACAATCCATAAATAGACACCATCTGAATAAGCGGTACCCGCATTACAGAGATAAAAAAGGATACACATAAAATAATAATAATATAGTACGGAAGTATATATTTCTCTCCAAGCCATAAATTGATAAATGGTTGAATTAATACCAAAAATGAAACCACACTAAAGCTGGTACATAAATAACATAAAAAACTAAAACGTTTGAACACAATATAAACATCCCTATCCTCGTTGCCTGAGTTTATATAATTGCCCAGAGATGCCTGCACAGCGTTGGTAACCTGCCCGATAAATGTCTGTACCGTACTGTAGATTAACGTATAGTTAGCAAGAAGCCCGGTACTCGCCAGCCCGATAAACTTGGAAATCAAGATATTATCCGTAGAATAATGGATGTAGCTGACAATTTTTTCAATGACAATATTTTTTAAGTCACGAAATACGCTTTTCCTATCAATATGTTCCGCCGTCAATTGTTTATCTTTTAGGAAATCATATTTTCTACTGCAAATCATTGATATAATCACATTGCCCAAAACAGTCTGAATAAGAATAACAATAGAATACGCTACATAGCTTTTAAGATAGATCAATGCTCCAACCCTAACAACCATCATCACAATATTCATAGATGAATCAACGATGGATGCTATGTAGTTTTTTTGATCAACAAACAAAAGCGTACGTTTGTATGCCAAGAAATAAGTAGAAGCTGTTCCTGCAAGTTGTATCAAAAAGAGTACCCTGATGTACGGCAAATCCAATGACTGATCCTTAATAAAAAACTGGATTAAGGGCAATATTAATAATCCAATGACGATGATAAACATACCAATAGAATAATAAAGCTTTCTGTAAAATATCATCAGCCCTTTAATTTTCCCTTTATCCATTTCGGTCATGGGTTTGTACAAATAGTAGGTAATTGCTGTGCCTACACCAAGCTCCGCCAGATTCAACGCGGAAAGTATATTTGTAAAAAGACCACTGAGTCCTAAAAATTCTATCCCAATATACTTAATAAATAGATTGCGGACAATGAAGCTCAGAACCAATTGAATGATTTGTGCTATGATATTAAAAGTGCTATTAATGATTGTCGATTTTACTCTCATACGTTTGTTCCATCCCAAGCACTTTATAAGGTCAATGAAGCCATTATCTGCATCTGCCCTCTAAAAACGCCTCATAAGTATTTCTGATCCCTTCATCCAGTTCTATCTTGTACTTCCACCCTGCTTTTTCCAGTTTACTGACATCCAGCAGCTTTCTAGGCGTACCATCGGGTTTACTTACGTTAAATCTTAACTCTCCCTTGTACCCCACAACACCCTTAATAAGCTCTGCCAGATCTTTAATACTGATTTCTTTCCCCGTACCAACATTAAAGAAATCGTTCCCCTCATAAGTCTCCATCAAAAATACGCAAGCATCTGCCATATCATCAACATGCATAAATTCCCGCAATGGTGCCCCTGTACCCCATAATTCGACAAACGGCTTTTCTTCCACTTTTGCTTCATGCATTTTCCGTATCAGCGCTGGCAATACATGAGAGTTCTCCAGATCATAATTGTCGTTAGGTCCATACAAGTTCGTAGGCATTACACTAATAAAGTTGGTACCATATTGTATATTGTAATACTGGCACATCTTGAGACCAGATATCTTGGCAAGGGCGTAGGCTTCATTTGTCAGCTCCAATGGTCCTGTAAGAAGATATTCTTCTTTTATCGGCTGCGGACACTGCCTTGGGTATATACAAGAGCTTCCCAGAAACATCAGCTTTTTTACATTGTACTGATGTGCATATTTGATCACATTACATTGAATCAGCTCATTTTCCATGATGAAATCAGCCGGGTACGTGCTATTTGCTCCTATGCCGCCTACCTTAGCAGCTGCGAGGAATACATAATCAGGATGTTCAGTCTCAAAAAACTCCCTTACCTGAGCTTGATTAGTCAAATCCAACTCTCTATGAGTCATAGTGACAATGTTACAATACTCTTTACTTTTTAGGCTCCTTACTAATGCTGAACCCACCAAGCCTTTATGCCCGGCAACATATATTTTTCCGTCTTTTTTCATCTGGATCTCCCTTTTTGCATACCACGAAATTAGTGATTCCTTGAAATAATATTATAGACTTATTCCTATTGCTTCACAATCTGCTTTCACCATCATTTTAACAAGCTCATTAAAGCTCACCCTTCGCTTCCATCCCAGATCACTCTCCGCTTTGGCAGGATCGCCAAGCAATACTTCAACTTCTGTCGGCCTAAAATATCTGGGATTCACATCTACCAATACCTCACCGTTTTTCCGGTTCAGTCCCTTTTCATTCACCCCTGAGCCTGCCCATTCAATGTCTATGCCCGTTACCTTAAATGCCAATTCAACAAATTCTCTGACCTTATGTGTTTCTCCAGTAGCGAGCACATAATCAGACGGCTCACTGTGTTGCAGTATCCTCCACATGCCTTCTACATAATCACCGGCAAATCCCCAGTCCCTTTTTGCATCTAAGTTGCCCAGTGAAAGCTTATGCTGCGTACCCTGCAGTATACGAGCAACCGCTCTGGTAATCTTTCGTGTCACAAAGGTCTCCCCCCTGCGCGGTGATTCATGATTAAAGAGAATACCATTGCATGCAAAAAGACCATAAGCCTCTCTATAATTGACTGTCATCCAGTAGGCATAAAGTTTGGCAGCCGCATAGGGGCTTCTTGGATAAAAAGGAGTTCTTTCATTCTGTGGCTCTGTACCTGGCATCCCCCCGAAAAGTTCACTTGTAGATGCTTGATAAAATTTAGTGTGCCCACCATTTTCCTTTATAGCATCAAGAAGCCTAATAGTCCCTATGGCATCCACTTCAGCTGTATATTCCGGAACTTCAAAAGACACCTGTACATGGCTTTGCGCCGCAAGATTATATACTTCATCAGGTTGAACTTTTTCAATAACCCGGTTGAGATTACTTGAATCTGTTAAATCACCATGGTGCAAAAATAATGTCCGGTTTCCTATCTCCTTATCCTCAAACAGGTGATCTATCCGGTCTGTATTAAAACTGCTTGCCCGTCTAATTATACCATGGACTTCGTATCCCTTTTCCAATAGCAGCTCCGTGAGGTATGACCCGTCTTGTCCGGTAATTCCAGTAATAAGTGCCTTTTTCAAACCAGTTTTCCTCCCTCAAAACAAATTAGCTTTTGCTTTATGTTTAGCTTTATCAAAGTAATTCATTTCTATTACTTTCCCTGAGCTTATCCACAATCTTCTTAACATCCTGCGCCTTGCTTTTAGGACAAATTAGTAGCGCATCATCGGTATTAACAACAATCATACCCTCAAGTCCAATCGTTGATATCAGTTTGCCATCTCCATAAATAATACAGTTCTTTGAATCTACACCAACATGATCTGCCTTAATAATATTACCATCATTATCAGGTGCAAAAATCGAACCAAGCGCATCCCAGCTTCCTACATCATTCCAGCCGAAGTCACCTGGGACCACATATACATCATCAGATCGTTCCATTATACCATAATCTATCGATATACTTTGTAACTGTGGGTAAATAGTTTCCAATAAATCCTGCTCTTCAGGTGTATCAATAGCATCCACAATCAGGTGCATTTTCTCATATAATCGTGGTAAAAATCGCTGAAAATTGGATATTATGGAGGATATACGCCATATGAACATTCCACTGTTCCAAAGATAGTTTCCGGTTCGAAGGTATTCCTCAGCAGTTTTAAACTCTGGTTTTTCCACAAACTCTTCTACTTTAAGACCTCCACTGTAATTTTCTCGATCAATAAACTTAATATATCCATAGCCAGTTGCTGCATATTTAGGCCGAATTCCTATTGTAATTAATCCGTCTGTTTTTTCAGCTAAATCCATACAGTGAAGAAGAGTTGAATTAAACTGAGCTACATGATCTATATAATGATCAGAAGGGAAAACACACATAATGCCTTCACCATATCTTCTCTTAAGCACCATGGCAGCATAAAGAATACATGGAGCCGTGTTTCTTCCTACAGGCTCATACAAAATATTCTTTTGAGGTATAGTGTCTGCTACAATTTCTTTAAGCGGTTTTTCCTGTGCCTTACTCGTCACAATATATATACTTTCATTTGGTATAATATCCCCAAACCTCTTTATCGTCTCATTGATCATTGAATCATTGCCACTTAGATTTAGCAGTTGTTTAGGCACATTTTGTCTGCTTAAAGGCCAAAAGCGGGTTCCGCCTCCACCTGCCATAATAACCGCATACTTATTCATTTTCTTCACCTCGTCTATGTATCTGTAATGAGCATTTCAAATATTCAATCAACTTCTCCAATCCCTCTTCTATACTTATCTTTGGGCAAAATCCGAGCTCATTCCTTGCTTTGCTTATATCAGCTTGTGAACTCAGTATATCGCCCACTTTACGATTTTCGTATTTGGGTACAATACCCGTCCCTAAAATGGTGTTTATGCTATCTACAAGATGGTGAAGTGTAATACTTTTTCCACATCCAATATTGAATACCTCATGCTTTCTATTTAGTCCAACTGAACAGGCAAGAATATTTGCGTCAACAACATCTTGAATATATACAAAATCGCGGCTTGTCAGCCCATCTCCAAATATGGCCGGCTGCTCCCCTTTAAGCATTGCCAGGATAAACCTGGGGATTACCGCCGAATAAGCGGATTCAATGTCCTGTTTCGGCCCAAATACATTAAAATACCGAAGAGATACCATCTCCAGACCATATACTCTACTAAACGCTTCAGCATAATATTCCTGAGCCAGCTTTGCCGCCGCATAAGGTGATAGTGGGGCCGGAAGCATTTTCTCCTTCTTTGGCAATATCGGACTATCTCCATACACTGCAGATGATGATGCCTGAACAATGCGTCTCACTGATTTTGCATCCACTGCTGCTTTAAAAAGATTTACGGACGTTGTGACACTATTTTCATTACACTTAATCGGATCTTGTATGGAGAGTGGTACGGAAGGCAATGCCGCCATATGAATGATATATTCGACTCCATCAACAGCATCTCGCACGATCCCGAAGTCAGAAAGGTCACCATGAGTAAAAGTAATTCTATCTTGTAATGCTGCTATATTCTCAAAGCAGCCTGATGATAAATTATCAAGAACCTTCACCTCATGCCCAAGGGATACCAGTTTCTCTGTTGTACTTGATCCAATAAAGCCGGCACCCCCGGTAACAAGATATTTACTCATAGATCCTCCCTGAAATACTTCTTTTGTCTGTAAAATAATATTATAGTGCTGCAGTCTTGTTTCTATGCTCTGCATGCATAGCTTTTGCGTTTCCGTTCCCCTGATATACTGCCTTTTTCCCTCTGAATACCTTCAGTGTCTGAATCATCAGCTTAATATCAAGCATCAGGCTATAGTCCTTTATATACAGCAGATCATATCGGAGCTTGTCCACAGGCGTGGTATCGTACTTCCCATAAATCTGAGCATATCCGGTGATCCCGGCCTTTACAAGGTAACGATGGGCATACTCCGGAATGTCCCTGCTGAATTGCTCCACGAAAAACGGTCTTTCCGGCCTAGGCCCCACAAAGCTCATGTCACCCTTCAGAACATTGAAAAGCTGGGGCAGTTCGTCAATTCTAAGATTTCTCAAAACCTTGCCCACCCTTGTAATCCGCGGATCATCCTCACTGGACAAAACAGGCCCCGTTTCATTTTCGGAGTCTTCGTACATTGTTCGGAATTTCAACACTTCAAACTGCTTGTTCCCGGCAGTCAACCGGGTTTGTTTATAGATAGCCGGACCCTTTGAAGTAAATTTAACTAGGCAAGCAGTGAACACCAGCAATGGTAGTGTGATAAATATACCAATTAAGGAAACACAAATATCAAAAACCCTTTTAAAAAACCTCTGCTCCACTGTCAGTCCCAACCGATCAATCATAAAGGCAGGCATATCCTCAAACTGGACCATTCTGGCATTGGACAGGGAAATCTCAAACAAGTGCGGTACAATATACACAATCTTCTTTTGAGCAATACATTCGGTGATGATCTTTATTTTATCATCATCAGATACATTATCACTGATGAAAACCTCATGAACATCCTTCAACCGTTTGAAAGCCTTTCCCATCTCATCGGACGGAATAATACACTTTATGTGCATTCCAAAGCCTTTCAACGAGTGTTCCACCTTGTCCAGAATGGAGCTCAGTTCGCTCCTCTCTCCGATCACCATCAGATTCAGGTCGCTGGTAAATCTTTTTCTCACATATAGAACAACACCCTTCCATATGAGGAGCAGTATAAACTGAAAGACTGGGGCAATTATTAATATAAGGCGCGGAAACGAGAAGCCTCGCATAAAATAGGTAATTGCGATAGTTGTTAAGCTCAATACGAAAATGGACTTTAGCAGAGCTGCTGCAACCTCTTGCATGGACTTTCTGTAAAATTTCAAAAGTCCGAACATATCAAAATAGATCAGCGCCGCAAGTGTAGTAAAAGGTGCAGCACTAACATATGGGTCAAAGTTATACGCAGGAAGCGTCCAATTATACCGGACAAGGAACGCCAGTACGTAAGCGATGTTGATCAAAGCCAGATCCACCAGAATTATGGCAACTTTATATAACTTTTCAGCTTTTCTAAAAAATGCAAGCATGGATAACCTCACAAATCCGATTGTTATATGTTTACATTATACCTCATTTCACTACATTTTGCTTTAGAAAAAAGCATGGAAATGAGATAAATATATGGATGAGTAATCTGGCTGAAATACTCCGTTTGTACTCCGCATTGAGATATGCTATGATGAAAGAAAAAATAAAGCAATGAGGATTCGCATGCCGGAATTATCAATCGCAATCGTCACTTATAATAATGAAAACTCAATAGAAAAATGTATTAACAGCTTGATCCAGTATCTTGACGGTAGTCTATCTTACCAGATATATGTCATAGATAATGATTCTCATGATCGTACTGTCGACATAATTAAAAGCATATCCGATAACATTATCATTATTCAAAACAGCACAAATGTAGGCTTTGGAACTGCCCACAATCAACTGCTGAGTGAGCTTGACTCACGTTACCATCTAGCTATAAACCCCGATATTGTTATCGAGAATAGTTGTATTGCTGAAATGGCCATCTTTATGGATCATCACGAGGATATCGGTCTGCTGTCTCCAATGATAAAGTACCCTGATGGGAGAATACAATATTTATGCAAAAGAAACCCAACATTTTTTGATCTGTTTATCCGATTAGTTTTCCCTCATTCCTTTCAAAAACGACATAATTATTTTGAAATGAGAGATACCGGATATAATAAGGAAGTCGAGATTGATTATGCAACCGGCTGCTTCATGTTCTTCAGAACAGAAATATTCAAAAAGCTGAGCGGCTTTGACGAGCATTTTTTCCTTTACCTAGAGGACGCCGACATTACAAGGCGGGTGAACGAAATCTCAAAAACATTATTTTATCCTTACAATTATGTCATTCATGAGTGGCAGAGAGGCTCCCATAAAAGCCTGAAGCTGGCTTTAACGGATATAAGGTCAGCAGTATATTATTTCAGGAAATGGGGATTTAGGTTGTTTTAATCTGACGGTCGAGCAGGAAGCTTCGCTAATCACTACACCAGTTCACTACAGTACACGAGCTGGTGTAGCGATTCCTCACCAATTATTTCTTCTCATCAGGGTCAATCTCTACAACATCCTCTTCAACCTCTTTTTTGGCGTTATCATCAATATTGAGGACCTGCTTCGCTTTTTTTCTGGCATTTCGCCAAACAATGCCAACAACCGCACCGATAGCTATAACAACACCTGCAACCGCCTGTATCGTATAGGTCATTACTGACGGGTCAATATAAGCGAAAAAAACTTTGGGTAACAGAGTAGGTATCTGATTCATTAAATTGATAATACTCAAGAAAAAATCCCCCTTCCAACGTATCTGCTGAATTCAACCCTAATTATACAATTTAAATGGGAAATCTACAAGTTTCTAAATAGGGTGTTCCCACATATTACAAAATACCATAAGAAACATTAATACATACCTGTACTTCAAATTACACTTAAAAAGCCTTCTGCAATATATCTTTCACTTCTTGCTGAGAAAATGTAATCGGATTATTATCCATTCTTCCTTGAGTAAAAGTTCTTTCCGCAATAAAATCCAAATCGGTCAGGTAAACTCCAAAGGCAGATAATTTTAAGTCTAAAACTGGATGTGTTACATCTTTAAACCATTGAATGAATGCCGTTTTTCCTCCAAAGATTGAATATATTCTGCTAATCTCAGGTACAACAGCTTCATTACGTTCTGCTACTTGGATCAGAGTCATGGCTGTCGCAAAGCCGTGTTCCACACCAAAATGCATTGTTAACGGATAAGATATAGAGTGACATGCTGTCGTTCTGGTCATAGAAAAGGCTAGACCAGCCAATAATGAAGCTAAACTCATCCCTTCTCGATACTCTGCATTTCTGCCATCATTCAGCACTTGGGGAAGAAACTTTTTCACAAGTTCGATTGCCGATATTGCTAATGCCTGAGACAATGGTGATCTGCTTCTGGCCCAAAATGCTTCCATTGCATGCGAAAGTGCATCTAATCCTGTTGAAAGTGATAACCGAGCAGGCACAGATGTTGTAATGTCCGGGGCAATCAATGCCACTTTGGGAAAGCTGTTAACGCTGTCCACAGATAGCTTCTCTTTCTGCTCCATATCCCAGATTGTTGCCCACTTAGTTACTTCAGACCCTGTTCCCGATGTTGTAGGTACTGCTATAACATCTATAAAACGATGCCCGTTCAGATATTTCTTGTCTTTGATGGCGTTGCGCACAGATTGTACAGATAATTTGTCTTCCTGTATCAAATAGTGGAGAGCACTAATTGCTTTTGCAAGATCAATACAGCTTCCACCGCCTATTGCAATAATTTGATTCAGTTGGGTCCCCTGCAGCATCTTAAGATTACTATAAACATCTAAAACAGTTGGGTTAACGGGAATTTGGCTAAGATGAATGATCTTTCCAGAATCCTTTAAATCTGAAATCCATTGTCCTGATCCTAGCGCATTAATCCTTCCTTCACTAGCTAACAGCAAAGATCTATCTCCTCCGAAAACCAGATCTTTCAGGTAAACTATTGCTTCCTTTCGGGATGTAAAGACAATCTCTACAGGTGAAAAAGGCAAATATTGTCTCATAAGTGAGCACCCCTTTCATTCATTTGGAATCAGCGTTAGAATACTTTTAATTGGCATACAGTATTCATCTGCTTCAAGGGTTCTAGAGTGAGAAAGTATAGTCTTTGCAACTTTCTGCATAGCAGGAAATGCACTTCTTAAAAGATGATTTGCATGAATTACTATATTTACACCGGCAGCCCCCAATTCTTCTTCAGTAATACTGTTGTACGTTGTAGGCACCGCTACGATCGGCGTAGATAGATCTATCTCACGGAATTTTCTGCAAAATTCCAGAACCTCATCGGGCTCCTTTCTGCAGGAATGAATCATAATACCATCCGCTCCTGCTTCCACATATGCCTTACATCTCTTAAGTGCATCTTCCAAGCCTTGATTCAAAATAAGGCTTTCACATCGCGCAATAATCATAAAATCTTTGGTTTTCAATGCGTTTTTCCCTGCACTGATCTTCTCACAGAATTTCTCAATGGACTCTTGAACCTGCTCGGCGTCAGTTCCAAAAAGTGAATTCTTCTTTAATCCAGTCTTATCTTCAATAATAACAGCAGATACACCTATTCTCTCTAAAGTCCTTATAGTAAAAATAAAGTGCTCGGTCAGTCCGCCAGTATCCCCATCCAGGATGATTGGTTTTGTTGTTACTTCCATAATTTCCTCTAGTGTATTGATTCGGGAGGTCATATCCACCAGTTCGATGTCTGGCTTACCTTTTGCAGTAGAATCACAAAGGCTGGAGACCCACATCGCATCAAACTGCCTTACACCAGTGCCCGTATCTACCTTCGTATGTTCCACAATCAATCCAGTAAGGCCATTATGCGCTTCTAATACTGATAAACAAGGCTTATACTGTAACAACTTCTTTAACCTTGAGCGGCGATTTTCAGGCATAGAAAGTTTTTGATCAAGGCTGCTAAGGGTTTCTTCCGTTGGAGAATGCGTGTAAGGATATTCAACAAGCTTACCTCCCCATCCTTTTAGAACCTCAATAACTTTATCACGAATTCCAGCTTGATATCCTGTATGCCAATCATCACCATGAACAACAATATCTGGCTTTAACTGATTTAAAATATCGTTATACTCTAGCTTATCCTGAACAACAACTTTTGCCACACCTTTAATGTTTTGAAACATTTGAATGCGTTCATCCAAAGGGATCAGAGGATACCGTTTAAATGTGGCAACCACCTCATCCGTTAGAACTCCAACTGTTAACTCTCCAAGCTTTGAAGCTTTTTGAATAATATTCATGTGCCCATTGTGAATAATATCTGTGCTAAAGCACATATAAACTTTTTTCATTGCTTCCTCTCCTTACTTAATAATCGTTGAAATCTTTCGGTAATTGCCATCAGATCGTCCAAATTATCAATTTCATTGCAGAGTCTCTTTTCAAGTTCCAGGGGATACAAATCTATCTGGTCGCTTACACAATTAAATGCATTCTCGGCATAGACCTTTGTTTTACCTCTTTTGCAGAATGCTTCAATTTCATTCATCCACAAAGCAAAGTCAGCTTTAGTCCATTTATATGCCGGTTGGCAGGCTTCGCAGTCATTCCCGAAGAATTCAATTCCCACCGCTTTGATCTTACTGCCGTCATGCTTTGCTTTAAAATCTTTTTCCGGAAGAGGCAGTAATTTATCCACTGTTACTACACTATGGTCTGAAAATAACAGGTCTGCAACAACAGAAGGTTCTAATACAAGATCGCCATGTAAAAGTAGAATATCATCTTTTAAATGCTCTCTTGCCAAATACATGGAAAAAATATAATTTGTTTCTTGGTAAATCGGATTGTTGACAAAGGTAAAGTTTAATCCTTCTCCATAGGTCAGGACGTGCTCTTTCAGTGACCTTTCAAAAGGGCCTGTAGTAATCACAATATCCATAATTCCATGCGTCCGTAATAGTTCTAACTGCCAACTTATGATACTGTACCCATTTCCTATTGGGCACATACACTTTGGCTTGTCATCTGTCAACTTCCCCATTCTACTTCCAAGACCGGAATTTAAAAGCAAAGCTTTCATTAATCTATTTCACCTCTCTCAGAAATTTCATAAGAGCTGATTTGTTTTCTTTTGGTGTTGTAGTTGGCCTGCCTAGATCATCCCTTGAGCCCAGAGCTGCCAATATTTCTATAAAGAAAGTTCCTTCCGTCTTCGTAGCGGTATTTAAGGCTTCTATAAGCTCAGCATGATCCGAAACTTTCATACAAATATTATATCCTGCAGCTTTAGCCAGTGAACAAAAATCCGTTTTACCATATGCTACCGGCATACCTCCCACACTTTCGTGAGCACCGTTATTAAATACTACATGTATTAAATTCTTGCATCCAGTCTTCGCCAGCACCACCATGCTACCCAAATGCATTACCGCTGCTCCATCACCATCAATACACCACACTGTCCTCTCAGGCAATTCCATTGCTATTCCCATAGCTATCATAGAGGCATGTCCCATTGATCCCACTGTCAGGAAGTCTTTTTCATGTCCCTGCCCCAAAGCCTCTCTTATTTCAAATAATTCACGGGACGTTTTTCCTGTAGTAGAAATAAAAATATCTCCATCGCTCGCACTTTTTACAATTGTTCTAAGCGCATCTTCTCTCTTTATTTTATTATTATTTCCGAAGTGAGGCTTGATGTCGGTTTCCAGTGCACCTTTACATACAACAAAAGCTATACTTTTCCCTTCAGCAATAAGCTCTCTGCTCTGCTGAATAAACTCAAGAAATTCTTCATTCTTCGTTTCCTTGGAAAGGGTAAAGCATTTTATTTTCATCAGTTCCAATAGAGAAATTGTCACTTCGCCTTGAAAAGCATGCTGGGGCTCATCCTTGATTCCAGGTTCTCCTCTCCAGCCTACCGCAAACACGCAGGGAATACCATATACCATTTCATTCAGTAAAGAGGCAACAGGGTTAATTATATTACCGATCCCACTGTTCTGAAGATACACAAGGGCAGGCTTTCCAGTGGCAATGTAATGCCCAGCAGCCAGGCCAACAGCAGCACCTTCATTCGCTGCGACAATATGCTTATCTCCCAATCCATACTTCTCATAGAGAGTGTTACATAATGCTTTGAGCTGAGAATCCGGCACGCCTGCATAAAAATCTACCCCCAAATTTTCACTTAGTATATTTAAAAAGAATTCAGCCTTCATTTGATCTCTTCACTCCAATCTCTTTTAATCTGCTAATGATATATCTGCTTCCGATCTCCCCACTATGACCAAAGTTAGCAATATAGTTATCTACAATAGATGTAATCTCACTCTGATACTCTCCTGAAGAATCCAGTAGTTTGTTAATTTCGACTGAGATGTTTTCTAAGTGACCCGGTTCCATTTGAATACCGATCTTGTCCCGCAATGTTATCTCCAGTGGCTCCGCAGATAGCTTATTATACTCCGGATTGTTGATTTTGGGTGGAGTGTTAATAAAGACGGATGGTTTCTTCGTAACAAACGAAAACTCATATGCTGTACCTGACCAGTCAGTAATTACTACATCTGAATCAAAAATCGAATTGTTGCTGGAAAAATCCAGTTCAAAGGCCAAATCGCCTCCATTATATTCCCTATATCTCTCGACAATAGCATCCATCCGGAAACCATAACGCTTAACATATTCCGGGTGAGGACGTACTATTACTTGAAAACCTTGTCCCAAAAGGGCTGCAAGCAGATTATCAATACAGCTGTCAAGAATATTATCCTGCTGCCAGGATGGTGCTATCAGTACTTTTTTTTGCGTACGGGCAATCTTTTGCATCTTACTGTAACTATCGTAAAGCTTTTCTAATTGTCCGTAACCAGCAGCTATTAGTTTTTTCTCCGGTAAGGAATAGAGCTTTTCAGTTTCACGTATTTCATCAAACTGAAATTCACCTACGCAAAAAATTGTGTCATAGTGATCCAGAGCACCTTTTCGAAGCACCAAATGAGTGCTTAACGGATAGTGGAACATATATACATATTCAATATCCTTTCGCACATAGGATCGCTTAAAATGATAATTATCCAGATCAGGCATGGTCATGACCACCATATCCGCATCCATCTTCATCATGAGGGTAATCAAACGTTTTTCGCCAATATAATACGGCTTTATACGAGGTTGCTCTTTAGCAAGCTCAAATATCTGGTCTTTTGGGTCGCTGGTGATATAGTGGATTATGATATTTGATCTGCGTAATAGCTCCTCAATAACGTTTTCAAAATACTTGTAGAACCCGCTCTTTTCAGAATAGAATACCAAGTGCTTATTAGCGATAGAGAAAAAGCGTTTATAATCTGCCTTCTCACGCTTCTTATCCGGATCTTTTTCATTCCATTTTCTCTTACTTCTATCACCTATTTTGTTTAGCTCCTCCAAAGCTCTCTTGCTTTTTTCCAGATCCTCATAGTCAATATACTTTTTAGGCGGTATGATTGCATTCAAAAAAAGCTGCTGCGAAATAGTGAATAGGTTGCTGCATATCCAGTACAAACCGACGCCAATGGAAACAAAAGCTCCGAGAAACAACGAAATCCCAACCGAAAGTGCCATGGTGGATATTTGACTAATACGGCTCTGTTCTCTTTGTAAAGGATTAATCCTGTCTTGGGTTATAGAAAGAATAAACGCCGATGCACCAGCCGCCAGAGGCATCAGTAATGAAAGACCTTTCGCCTGCACAGGTATCATTGTAAGCGTTGTCCCGCCAAGACTCACATTAATAACGCGTACAAGAGAAATCAAAAGAATGATCTGTATAAGCATTGGAATTATACTTGCAAAAGCATTATATTTCTCGCGTTTGTATAGGGCCTGCTGTTCTTCAGCAATACTATCCCCATCACCAAAATATTTAACCTTGAAGCGATTAATTTCTGGCATCATACGTACCATCTTGATGCCATTTCTGTGCACCCAAATTGATACCGGGAGTAAGATGACCTTGGTCAGGAGGGTAAACAGAATAATGGCAAGAGTATAATTGTGGAGCAGTGAATAGCAAAAATCCATCACATAGCCAAGGAGTTGAGCAAAAATAGAAATAATCGTATCCATTATTATGAACCCTCACCTACAATTGATACTTTTTCAAAAGTGATCGTACTAAGAGCGATCCCCAATTCCCTTTTATCTTTTCCGGTACCCGCATCAAATGGCGATACCGCATTTTCTGAGGAAAATGCTATAGTCTGTAATCCGTCTGCTTTTAGTAGTTTACTTGGCAGCGCTATCTCATATTGCCTAAAACCATCTCCAGCATCCAAATTGGCTACGACAGTTCCATTAAGTGTAACGATACTTCCGCCCGATTGCTGATAGACATATCCATAGACAGTCATAGTCAAATCAACATCAGAATCTATATCGGTTTGAAGTTCTGCATATTTTCCAGTCCAGCGATAAGTTTTTTGATTAGTATACCAATCTGTGCCTTCAGTTATATACAACTTATCGTTGCCGTCCTCGGAAAAACTAATCACAGCTTTTCCGTCAGTAAAAAATAATTTCTTGAATTTCATATATTCATCGGTTCTTTTAATAGTAATCGATTTAAATGCTACTGCTAAAACTCGCACATCTGTACCAGTACCAAAATTCTTGGGAGAAGCCGCGTCTTGATATTCAAAATCTAAGGAAATAGTTTGTGAGGCTATATATTCTGCCGGTATCGTAAAGCTTATTGTCTTTTTATCAGAAGTTACAATGTCATCATATAGTGTAGTTCCTCTTGTAGATATAGTCAATCGCTGACTCCCATTTAAAACACTGGCAAAATCTATAAAACACACTAAATTACTGTCAACTTCACCGGTTTCCATAATCATCCAGCTCTTATTGCCAGATGACCATGCGTAGTTTTGGTCTATTTTGTTTATACCATTTTTGAAATATCTCGTACCGTTCTTTTCACTTGTAAACTCTATAACATCACCAAGAGAATAACTGCATATTTCATTTTCATCCTCGAGAATACCTTCTGATATCGACATATTCATTAATGCGAATGCAAGAGTTCGAGAATCATGACCTGCGCCGAATACTTCCTGGGGGCATACAGCATCAGGAAACTCAAAGTCAAGTATCAATGTCTTGCCGTCAAGCAACTCTTTGGGGACAACAAAATCGATTGTTGAGGTTTTGTCGTAGATCCCTGCATGAACTATCTTTTCCCCGACCCTAACGATAACACGTTGGGATCTAACACTGGAGTATACCATCGTATTGATACTAGTAATTAGGTTCTGATTTGGTATTTCCGACAAATCAAATCTCATCTTGGCTGTTTTCCCATCTGTCCACGTATAGTTGAGCATATCAATACCACTGAACCCGCTAATACAATGCGACATGGCTGTTCCATCAGGTCCAAAAGTCAATACCGTTCCAAAATCATATTCATGCGCAATTAACGAGTCGTCAGAATTGCCTGTATAGATATTGCCAGTCGCTATAACAGAACTATCATCCCCCGCATACCCGTTAATTGCATATTCCACAATTGATGTTAAATAATTCTCAGACGCATTGAAGTAAAAATAGCGTTCTCTCTTATCACCTTCTTCAAAATCAAAAATCGTTTTCCCATAATCTTTATCGTTCCCGGTTATAATTGATAGCAACGTAGCGTGTAGGTCATAATATGACAGCGGTGCATATGAAGTACAAAAATCCTTTGACTCACCGAATAATTTTATCATAAATAAAGGATTGTGATGATGACCAATGTCGCCATGATCTGCCATAATTATAATGGCTGTGTTATCATAAATACCTGCTTGTTTGAGTTGATTCATATACTCCTCAATTATATAAAGAGAGCCTTTTGCCTGTTGTAGTTGTGATGTTTCATTTGGCGATACTTTTTCCGCATATTCATTCATCTCATAAGGTGGGTGCGCTCCCAGCAGGTAGTACAATCTAAATGAATTTCCTTCTATATCGGATGAAATTCCATCTTCCATCATGTTTTGATAAAATGTCACATTATCATAAGAATAGTTTTTGGCATTACTACCACTCTTCAGTTCGTCAAATATGCCACTGTAAAACCAGAATTTACTTTTCAATAAATGGGGCATGTATCGAAACGCAGCAAATTGATAGATATATTTTGCAAGCTTACCATATGAATTTATTTTAGTTTTTCCCGTCGTGAGGTTATCAACCAAATCGCTCTGCGATGATGAAACAAAAGTTGGAATCGTATATATCCCGGTGGAATAATTCTGTTCTTTGAGCTTAATAAAAAGATCGGTCTGCGTATATGCATAATTAATGTAGTCTGAATAAGAGATGGATTGAGTGTATGGCACTCCCGTCAGTATTGCTGGCATGGCAATCTTTGTCGTTGCTCCACCGGCTACCATGTCCGGGTAATATGTAAAATTATCAAAGGCACTCGTTAGTTCTGGGTATTCTTCCATTAACGCCTTTAAATAACTCGAATCAAAAGCATCAAGAACAAAAATAACAATATTTTCGTTCTTGGATAATTCAAATTGTCCGTCAGTCGTCAGATAGGTATCAGAATCGTTCTGACTGAGATTCGTTGTCATCAGCAGCGTTCCGAGCGTAATGATCTGAATGAGTACAAAAAAAATTGCTGCATACTTAATTATCTTTTTCCAGTATTCTGGAAGGAAATGACGTAGGACAAATGGTAGCATGAAACATATTACCCATATCATAGTATTTATAATTGCTATGTCTGCATATGCACTCCAATTGATATTTTTACCATCCAGTATCCCGTAATCAGTAGTAACCCAATTCCCCTGAATATAGAAACCCAACGACACGCCAAATATCAGGCATGCGCAAATTTCGCGTTTTTTGTCTTTAAAAATAAGATTTACTCCAAAGCATACAGCAAACAGAAGTAAGCCTCCTAGCAAAGCAATCCACCATATGTCTCCTATAGAAAACCAAAATTCATTTATATTGGTTATATATAATCCAAGTGGCCCAAAAATACCAAATGTGATAGCGATGAATACACTAACCCATACGCCGATTCCTTTGATTTCAACACTTCTCGATTCCTGTATGTTTTTATCTTTCACCCTTCTATTCCTCCAGGATTCTTTATGTAAGCAGCTAAATATTTGTTCTTTTAGGCTCAGTCGAACTGCAATAACTCAAATTAATAGCCCTAGCCGCATTTTGTACATTATGTCTAATAAATTTTTTACAACTTTATATCCTTTTTTCTCATTTACATTCGTACTTCCATCCGCTAACAAATAATTAATAACAATTCCAGCATTTATTCCGGCTTCCATATCTGATTCCGAATTACCAATCAATATAGATTGCTCTAAATCAATATTGAATTCATCTTTAGCTAGCAATATCATACCAGGCTTTGGCTTTCTGCATTCACAATCTATTTTGTATTTTCCCAGACCATACACGGGGTGATGTGGACAAAAATATACCTTGGAAATATTGCAGCCTCTCTTTATAAACTCATTTAACATCCAATCATTTAATATCCTAAAATCCTCTTCTGTATAATAACCTCGTGCAATCCCAGCTTGGTTTGTAATTATAAAAATTAAATAACCTTTGCTCTGTAAAAACATAGTTAATTCGAATATACCTTCAACAAACTCAAAGTCCTTAATTCTATGCACATAATTTTTCTCAACGTTTACTACTCCATCTCTATCCAGAAACAGTGCTCTATTCATATAATACAGGAAGCTCCTTTTGTGCTTTTTCATAATCTTCAGGTATCCCAATGTCTATAAAATAACTATCTGCAATAAATGCATGAATTTTTAATGTTTCAACATTTCTATCTAAAAAATCAGCTTCGAAAGAGAATTTTTCTGGCATTTCCACTTTATCAAATATTGAGCTTTTCGCAATATATACTCCACCATTTATATTACCATACTCTTTAAACTTTTTTTCTTCAAATCTCACAACTCTATCACCCATGGTAGTCACAGAACCATATCTATTATAGTAACACATTGGCTTTAAAGATAAAGTTATGTCAGCATTAGTATCGGTATGCTTTTGCAAAAGACTGCTTAAATTAACATCAAAATAAGTATCTCCGTTTAATATAAATACATCATCTGAACACACTTGTGCTAAAGCTTTCTTTATACCCCCCCCTGTCCCTAATGGCCTACTTTCATATGAATATGCAATTGATATTCCTTTATACTGATTACCATAATATTCAACAATTTTTTCATATCTATAGCCGACGGATAGGATAACTTTGTTAACCTCGTTTTTAATAAGATACTCAAATAAAAAGCACAAAAATGGCTTATTAGCTATCGGTGCCATGGGTTTTGGGGTATCAGATATAACTGATCTTAGTCTACTGCCAAAACCGCCTGCTAATATAATAGCCTCCATTTAAAATCCTCTCCCAAATATATCTTCTTCAATAATTGAACAGATAATATGTCCAACCATTATATGTGCTTCCTGGACTCTTGGTGTCTCTTCTGATGGAATCTTGATGCAATAATCACACATATCCGACATTCTACCGCCCGATTGACCTGTAAGCCCTACCGTTATTATTCCTTTTCTTTTACATTCTTCCAATGCAAGAATAATATTTGACGAATCTCCCGATGTTGATATTCCAAGAAACAAATCTCCTGCGACTCCATTAGCTTGAATTTGACGTGCGAATATTCTGTCAAATCCATAGTCATTACTTATCGCAGTTAGGACTGATGTATCTGTTGATAGTGCAATTGCAGGTAAACCTGATCTATCAAAATAGAATTTATTAACCAGCTCTCCTGCAATGTGCTGAGCATCTGCTGCACTACCACCATTTCCTGCTATTAAAATCTTATTACCTTTCTTGTATGCCTTTACCGCTATAATGCTAACTTCCTTTATTAAGTATAAAAGCTCTTCACTATCCAAAACGTACTGCTTAATTTGGATTGATTTCTCTATTTGATTATTAATAAACTTATCCACACCTATACTCTCCATCCTTGTGTACCATCCTTTACAAAATGAAATCTAACGACCTGGCCATTCAGCTTACACAATTCTCTTATGACTTGAATTTTCTTTACCGGGTCAACAATGAACATCATAAATCCACCACCACCTGCACCAGTAACCTTACCAGCGTATGCACCAGCTTCAAGTGCAGCTTCGTATATAGCATCAATTTCAAGATTCGTAATTGAAGTTGCCATAGTTTTTTTAGCTTCCCATGACTTTCCCAAGTGTTTAGCGAAATTTAATATATCACCCTTTAAAATAGCCTCTTTCATGATAAGTGCATCTGCTTTAAGTTCGTGCATAGCATTTAGTGATCTAGCATCTCTAGTCTGAGTATTTCTTACCTGCTCTTGTATTATTTTAGCTGATTCTCTTGATGTCCCGGTATAAAATAATATCATTGAACTTTCCAATTCGTTTATAATCCAATTCTTTATTCTCAGGGGGTTCACGATGACCCGATCATAAGAGTAAAACTCGATAAAATTAAACCCTCCAAAAGTTGCCGCATACTGATCCTGTTTCCCTCCACTTAGTCCTACATCCAAACGCTCGATTTGATATGCCAGGTGAGCAATATCATATTCACCCAAGGGCAAATTTAATAACTCTACATATGCCTTCAAAATAGCTACTACCATTGTTGATGACGACCCAAGCCCAGAACCCGCAGGCGCGTCTGAATAAGTAACAACCTTAATCGATAGTGGAATACTATTATTATACTGCCTCACAATTCTATTATAGATACCTTTATGCAAGCTCAATAAACCATCAATAATCAGACTTTCTTTAGCTTCATCTTCAAAAAATTCTTCCCTATCCGTAGCATAAAAACTAACTTTATTATCATTTGTGGTCTCAATCGTACAATATGCATACATGTCAATTGTTGCGTTCAATACATATCCACCATACTCATCACTATATGGAGACACATCTGTGCCACCGCCTGCAAGTCCCAATCTTAATGGGGCTTTAGAACGTACAATCATCAGGCTACACCTTCTCGCCAATTATATATTGAGCCCACCTAAGTTTAGACCAAATAGAATAGGTTAGCAGTTCTTGATCATTATTCTTTATACCGTATGAAAATAGCTTATCTTCTATATATTTATTTTCAATAACACCATACTCAAGTATTCTAAAACCGTTTGAGTGTAGCAGTCTTTTTAGCTCTTCAGCATCATATGTCTTGAGATGAGAGTTGTCATCAAAGAAATTGACTGTAGAAACGTTAATACCTTGATCTATGAATAGTCTTCTGCTTGGATAATTTATTGTTTCTGGTGTAGGTATTTCAATATATAGCTTGCCTCCATTTTTTAAGACTCTATTGACATCAAGTATAAATCTAGTTTCATCATTAATATGCTCTAAGACATGTGATATGAACACAACATTAAAATAATTATCATCATATTTAATACATTCTTTATCTAAATTGCAAATCTGGTAATCAATATACCTAGAAAACAACTTACCCTTTTGCATATCGATTGCATACATTTCCAAGTCATTCCTCGGTGGTAATCTCCATTCTTTCCAATATTGTAAACCACCATCACCTGCTCCAACATCTAAGAACTTTGAGTGAATGGGCGTATTTTTAATGAATCTAAATCTCGGATGATAAAGCCAATATAATTCTAAAAGCTCCGCTTTTGACTCATGTATTTTGCTTTCGGAAAAATCAAGTTCAAGGTTACCAACATAATATCTTCCCATACTCCAATATTCCTTTGCGAAAATTTTTATTAAGGGCATAACTTTATATATCACACTATTTATACTTTTTCATATCCTTAAGCTACTTAAAAATTATAACATATTCATATCATCAACGAAATGTTTATCTCATTTTATTATTAATGACAATGTCATTCTTAAGAGAATCTATAACACTCTGTTTCGTAAAGTATTTCTTAACATAATTAAAAGCAGATTTAGTTAACTCTTCTAGTAAATTATCATTATTATAATACCGTATAATGTAGTTTGCAAACTCATCATTACTCTCTGCAGTTACTAAAGCTTTGTCAATATTAATTAAGCCCTCAGCACCAATTGGCGTTGTTATTACAGGCATTTGCTTAAACATTGCCTCAACAATTTTACCCTTGACTCCAGCACCATATCTTAGGGGCACAACAGTCAGTTTACAACTCTCATAATATTTGTCTAACTGTTCATCAGATACAAATCCTGTAACTATGATGCTGTCTGACGCTAATTTTCTAACCTCATCCGTAGGGTTTGATCCAATTATATAGAACTTCATATTCGGAATCTCATTTAAAACTAATGGATAAATTTTTTTGGCAAACCATAATACTGCATCAATATTGGGTTTATGCGTAAAACCTCCTACAAACATAATGTCTTTTCGGTCTTCTGGGATATACTCATTTGTAGACTCTGTTATGTCAAAAATATATGCTGGTATTGCCTTCGCATTAACCTTGGGTATATGCTTTCTTATTTCATCAATTTCTATTTGCGAAGGATAGTAGACTGCATCGGCTTTCCCTATGATTTTAAACTCTATTTTCTTCCAATTTTCAGCTGACTTTAGAATTTCACTGTCTCTTGAGATATCATACTCTCTTAGCTCTCTCAAATAATGTAGATCATGCCCATAATATATAACTTTAGCTTTTGTATTATTTCTAATATAATCAATATACTTAATCGAAATATGAGGACGGTTCAGATATACATAATCAATTTCTTCAGCATTTTCCTTAATCCACTTTTTCCAATTATCACTATACCATACGCCATACAACACTTCAACTCCTAATTGCTGGAGAGCACTGGTATAAGGCTCATGCCTGTAAAAATTATCGCCAATAAACTTTACATTAAGTCCTATTTCTGTAAATAGTTTAAGATATTGGAATGTGGTTCTTGATCCTGCATCTTTATCATAATGAGGCACGTAATGGTCTATTACCAGTATAGATTTTTTATTTCTGCTTCGATCTCTTGCTAAAAATACATTCTGCCCATTATCGAATTGTCCTGTTTTTAAGGTTTCTTCCCATTTATCGAGGAACCTTTCTCTATTCTTTACTTGATAACTCTTAATACCTGTACCTGTATCTGTTCCATGAGATATACCTTCAAAGTGTACAACAACCGACTTCGGCTGGAACATAACCTTATATCCATGCTTTCTGACCTCAAATGCCAAGTCACTGTCTTCACAATATGCTGGAGCAAATCTTTCATCAAACCCTCCTATCTTGTACCAGAGGTCTGCTCGTATCATAATGCTTGCACCTGATATATAGTCGACTTCCTTTACATAGTTGTATTCAGGCTTTTCAGGATCATCCAGCCGTCCATAGTTCCATCCGCTGGCATCCTTCCAGATAATACCCCCTGCTTCCTGAAGTCTTCCGTCTGCATAAACCAGCTTTGAACCTACCATGCCAATTTTGCTGTCCTTTTCAATTAATTCAACCAGATACCTCAGCCAGTCTTTCTGAACATTGGTGTCATTGTTTAAAAACATAATATATTTGCCCCTGGCCTGCTTTGCTGCATGATTACAGTTCAGCAGAAAACCAAGGTTTTTGGTATTCCTGATAGCAATAACATTTTCAGCATAATCTTCAATATGACTTGTTTCATCCGTGGACCCGTCGTCAGCAATGATAATCTCATACTCTATGCCTGCTGTGTTTTGCAGGATGGAGCAAAGACAAGAATAGGTGTACTTCCATTGATTATAAACAGGAATAATAATTGAAACAAGCGGATGACTTGAATATACAAAACTGAGCTTTTCGTATTTATCGGTTGCATCATAAATCTGCAGCTCCATTTTTGCAATAGGTTTGTATCGGTTGAGATAACTTTTTATGTGCTGTAAAACCTGTGTTGGACTCTCCTTCTTTGCATAAGAATAAAACTTCTTCAAGTTCTCCCTGTTAGTGTGCTTTACGATAAGCTTCAGGTTCTTCAGCATAAAGTAAGGAGCTTTTAATACTTCTCTCTGCTTACTATGAAGGGGTATTATCTTATCCTCAAGTTTATATGCCTTTAATAGATATCTCCACCCTCTGGATCGATAAATATTATCCAGTTCCTTTTCTTTTTCCAGCAGAGACTGCATGCGTTCTTCCTGATCATCTAAAATGTGCTCAGAGGTCGTCTCTATGGATTTAATTAACTTATTTAATGTAGTATTTTCATTCTCCAGAGCCTCTGCCTTTAAAGATAATTCTTCAATTTTTGCATTCTGGGATGCGAGGATATCATTCTTATTGATGACCTCTTCATCCAGCATTTTCCCCCATACTGAGAGTTCTTCTATCCTTGTATTCTGTGATCCTATTAATTCATCTCTCTTCCTAATTTCTTCATCCAACTGCTTTCCCCATGCCCCCAGTTTTTCGATTTCATTCTGAGTTTCTATAATCCTTTGAATCAATTTGATGTACTTTCTATCTTTCTCGTACACTATAGAACTCATCGAAATGCTAATATCAAAATTACTACATACAGCAATCAGATATTTACTATTATGAATTGGTGTTACATCTCTATTAACAACCTTAATATAGCTCTCTTCACCTGAGTTTATCAGGGAAGCCACTTCAAACCTCTGGTAATACATTTTAACATGTTCGAAGTAGCTTTTTAAAAAAAAGCGAAAGTCACTTGTATTAAACTCTTTAACATGATGGGGATTTTTATAGTTAAAAAGATCCGAATATACTTCCTTATTCGGGGTTGATATTATCAAAAGCCCATCATCCTTAAGTATTCTTTTTATTTCACTCATAAACCCATGCTGAGTTTTACTATCGACATGCTCAATCGTTTCATATGAAATTATTATGTCAACAGATTTATCTTCAATTGGAATGTTATCTATAGATGCACAAAGATAATCTAAATTATCTCTCTTATATATTTTTTTAGCAGTATTAATGGTTTCTTCAGATATATCAATTCCAATAACCTTTGATGCTCTATTCGCTAGATACATAGACCCGTATCCTTCACCACAGGCTGCATCTACAATAACCTTACCTTTAACTATATCTCCTAATGTGTAATATCTCTGTAAGTGTTCTATATCCATTTCCAAGCTGTCGGATTTTCCCGGGATATATCTTTCTCCTGTAAATTTCACCATATCACCCTCTTGCTTTTTCTGAGAAACAAAAACCACTGAATTGTATTTAAAAAAGTTTATGTGCTCACTATTCATATATTTGTCATATTCAATATCTACATTTGTTAACTCATCAGATTCATAAAAAGTATGCTGATTATATTGAACTGTCTTCATTCCATATCTATCAATTATTTCACATATGTCCAGACCCCAATCTGTCTCCACCTGAATGCCATCTCTTAGCGGATCGCCATGAAAAACTGGCTTTAAATCCTTCCTTGAAGTAGTTTTCTTGTAGTCATGTAAAGGTACACTAAATATATGAACTCCACCATTTTTGAGTACCCGTTGAATCTCTTTAATCGCTTTTTCTGGATTTTTCACATGCTCCATAACATCTTGTGTTATTATTAGATCAAAACATTCACTATTAAAAGTAAGGTTTTGGAGATCATTACATAAGACTCCGTTTATATACTCACCAGGTTTTATACCATCATAGTATTCAAAGCATGTGTAGAATGGTAGATCCTTGATCATATCATGGATTGGTCCAGAGGAGGCCGCTTCCAATATTTTAAATTTCGTCAAATCATCAATGCATTCTTTCAAAGATAAATCTAGATTTAATAAGGCCTTTACAATATATTTTGCTACATCAGAGTTCCGTAAACTTGCACTACAAACAGCACATTGAGCTTCTCTTAACAATGTAGCCTCACTAACTATATTGAAATCTGTTCTTGCGCCGCAAATATAACATTTTTCATTAGTTACAACCACGCTTCCTCCTCCATTCGCTTTTTTACTTTAGAGTACATCAAAGTTTACTGGCTCCATGTATATACTGCCTTGGAGTATATATGGGCATTCACTAATTACACTAAATACTAACACATCGTGAGTATAACAGTGCTGCTTATGATCCATTTGCGTACCGGAACCTATCGCTGCTGATAATGTATATTCTCCGCTGTATAGGTTAGGAAAGAAAAATTCAAAACTGTATATACAATCATAATTCTTTTTTGCAACATCAATAAATCTATCAAGAACATAATTGTTAACTTCAGTAATAATGCTCCCTCTATTATCTTTAATGGTAATACCGATTATTGGGTTCTCAATAAACTCATTATATCTAACCTTTACTAAAACCTTTACCCTTTGACCGGTTTTTACTAAATTAATTTTTTGTTTCAAAGCATAATCAAAAATATTCACTCCAGTAATTTGTGCTTTTAAGTCTCCTATTACATCAATGCTTTTATCTATCTCATCCAGTTCTATTCCCAGGTTGGTATCCTCTACGGCGGCAGTTTTTTCAGCCACCTTTAGATTACATTCCTTGTGAAAATCCGCATTTGTCATGAAGGCCTGATATTCTTTCGATATCTCATACGGTTCTCCTGTTTTCACTACATGCCCTTGATCTATCCATATCACTGTCTCGCACAACCGGTTTATGTCTGCGAGGGAATGTGAGACAAAGATTACTGTTTTACTTTTCTTAAACTCTTCAATTTTCCTCAAGCACTTTTGTTGAAACCTGATATCGCCTACAGCTAATGCTTCATCCACTATAAATATCTCCGGCTCGACACTAATAGCTACGGCAAATGCCAATCTTACAAACATACCGCTTGAATAAGTCTTTACCGGTTGATAGACAAAATCGCCGATATCTGCAAACGCTAAAATATCGTCCACCCTGGAATCCATCTCTTCTTTCGTATACCCCATGATCGTCCCATTAAGATAAATATTTTCAATTCCGGTTAGCTCGGGGTTAAAGCCTGCTCCTAATTCTAAGAGCGCAGAAACTTTTCCATTGACCTGCACACTTCCCTCTGACTGTGTAAGCACACCAGTAATAATTTTCAGCAATGTTGATTTGCCGGAGCCATTTTTCCCAATGATTCCAACCGTTTCACCCTTTTTAATCACAAAGCTGATATCCTTCAATGCATAGAAATCTCTATGATAACTCCTGCGCAGAGGATTTAATGATTCCTTTAACCTGTCCAGTGGCTTATCATATAGCTTATATACTTTTGATACATTCTCAACTTTTATAGCAACATCGTTCATTATATCTGTCTCACTTCCTATAACATATCAGCAAAATGAGGTCTCAATTTTTTGAAAAGCAATATTCCTACAATTAAAACTCCACAGGTAATCATCCAAAAATTGATTGTTAAATTGTAATGGTGCCAAAACCAAACGTGATTGATGAAGCTATCTCGATAACCTTCAACAATGTAATACATCGGATTCAGCTTGAAAATAAAGTGGTACTTTTCAGGCATAATATTGAATGACCAAAAAATTGGAGTTAGCCAAAATCCAAATTGTATAATAATTCCTATAATCTGACCTAAATCTCTGAAGAATATAACTAGCGAGGATGTAATCCACGATAGCCCTAATATAAAAACAATTAAAGCCAACAGATAATAAATCACCTGTAGATTGTAAATACTGGGTTTGTAGCCGTATACCAAAAACATGATAAAAATAACAGCAATAAAAAACAAGTGGATAAATAATGACGATAATATTCTTACCATAGGCAGAACATTTACCCTGAACACTATCTTTTTTACTAAATAGCTATTATCCAGTATTGACGTGGTTGATCCCAGCAGACTTTCGGAAAAAAAGTTCCAGGGGATCATCCCGCATATCAACCACAATATGAAAGGGAAGTCCTCAACAGGGGCCGACTTAAAGCCCACCTGAAATACAAACCAAAAAATCAGGATCGTTACGATCGGCTGAACAAACGCCCAAACAATACCAAGGTATGATCCTAAAAACCGATTCTTTAAGTCATTTTTCGCCAGTTCAATAATTAGTCTTCTTCCCTGGTATATATCCTTAATAAAGAAAAATACTCTCTTATAAAACAAAAGCATAAGAAAGAATGAGCATAATAGTAGTATGATTAGCCCGATGATATCCCAAATAGTTGGCGTAGCTTCAAAGAAGCTGTTCCAAGGCGCTTTATAACAGAGTATAAAGACTGCCGCTAAAGCCATTATTATGAACAATTTCTTATAAGTCTTTGCCAGTGCTGACATTTACGTATTACCTTTCCTTATACATTCTATCGTAATACTCCATATAAGTCCCCGATAATACATTTGTAAACCAGTCCTTATTCTCTAAGTACCACTTTAAAGTCCTTACAATACCCTCATTAAACCTGGATGCTGGCTCCCAGCCTAATTCCGCCTTTATTTTACTTGCATCTATTGCATACCTTTTGTCATGACCCGGCCTGTCCTTCACATATTTAATTAACTGCTCAGGCTTACCGAGCTCCTTTAATATCAGCTTTACTATTTCAATATTCGTCTTTTCACTACTCCCGCCAACATTATAGACCTCTCCTGGTTTCCCCTGATGCAGTACCACATCAATTGCTCTGCAATGATCCTCAACATAAAGCCAATCCCTAATATTCATTCCATCACCGTAAACAGGAAGTTCCTTTTCTTCCAAAGCATTGTAGATCATTAAAGGTATCAGCTTTTCAGGGAACTGGTAAGGCCCATAATTGTTTGAGCATCTGGTAATATTAACATTAAGTCCAAAGGTTTCCTTATAAGCCCTGACGATCATATCTGCTGCTGCCTTACTGGCAGAGTACGGACTATTGGGTGACAAAGGAGTCTCTTCAGTAAAATAGCCCTCCGCTCCGAGCGAACCATATACCTCATCTGTAGAGACCTGAAGAAATTTGTGCTTGATTTGCTTTTCATGGTATTTTCTGCATGCATCCAGCAACACCTGAGTTCCAAGAATATTCGTTCTCAAAAATGTCTCCGGATCTTCAATACTTCTGTCTACATGAGATTCAGCAGCAAAGTTTACTATATATTGAAACCGGTAAGTCTCAAAAAGGTCATTCACCAGTCTTCTGTCACATATATCACCTTTTACAAACAAATGCCTCTCTTCACACACTCCGCACAAATTATTGAGATTACCGGCATAAGTCAGTTTATCAAGATTCACAATTCTGTACTCTGAGTATTTGTCGAGCATATATCTGATAAAATTGCTGCCAATAAACCCAGCGCCGCCGGTTACTAACATCTCAGTCATATTCTCCCCCTCCGGATACTAAAACTTAAGTATATCTTTTACATCAATAAACCTTTCATTGTTCTGATCCTTACTGGATAGCTTTACCTCATCAATCGCGCTCAAAGGCCATATGATTCCTATATCAGGATCGCTCCAAATAATTCCGCCCTCATCCTCGGGATGATAAAAATCAGTACACTTATATAAAAACTCTGCAGCATCCGATAAAACCAGAAAACCGTGTGCAAATCCTTCAGGAACATACAGCATCTTTTTATTCTCTTCAGATAAAATTATACCATACCATTTGCCGTATGTAGATGACATTTTCCTTAAATCGACGGCAACGTCAAAAACCTCTCCTTTAAGTACTCTTACAAGCTTTCCTTGTGGAAAATTGTACTGAAAATGCAATCCTCTTAATACTCCTTTTAATGACGAAGATTGATTATCCTGTACAAACTTCATCTGAAGTCCTCCTTCAGTAAAGTCCTTTTCATTATATGTTTCCATGAAATATCCGCGATGATCGCCAAAAACTTTAGGCTCGATTACTGTTAATCCATCTATGAACGTCTTTTCAAAAATAAATTGGCCCACTGTTTAGACTCCCTTCGATACATAATCTTTTCTCAACGTTAATCTTTAAACCTAAACACTTTATCTAAAATCCATGGGCTATATCCAACAGATATCTTCCATAATCTGTATTGCCAAGCTGTTTTGCTTGCTCAAGCAGCTGATCCTTTGAAATATAGCCTCTTTTGTATGCGATTTCTTCAAGGCATGCTATATACAAGCCTTGTCTTTTTTGTATCGCTTCAACGAAGTTACTTGCAGCGAGTAATGAATCATGAGTTCCTGTGTCAAGCCAGGCCATACCGCGCCCAAACAACTCTACCTTAAGATTGCCTCTTTTTAGGTATTCATTGTTGACAGCCGTTATTTCAATCTCACCACGCGATGATGGCTTTATGTTTTTCGCAATTTCTATTACCTCATTATCATAAAAATATAACCCGGGAACAGCATAATGGGATTTAGGTATTTGAGGCTTTTCTTCAATAGATACCGCCATTCCATTATCATCAAACTCTACAACACCATAAGCCTGAGGATTTTGAACATAGTAACCAAAAATTGTTGCTCCTGACTCTTTCTTTACGATTTCTTTAAGCATACCGGAGAAACCTTGTCCGTAAAAGATGTTGTCTCCTAGTATTAAACAGATGTTATCTTCACCTATAAAGCTTTCTCCCACGATAAAGGCATCTGCAAGGCCCCTGGGAGTTTCTTGTATAGCGTAACTAATTTTTATACCCAGCTGAGAACCATCTTCAAATAATTCCTCATAGAGTCCTATGTCCCTGGGAGTCGAAATAATCAGAATTTCGCGTATTCCAGCTAATAATAGCACTGACATTGGATAGTAAATCATTGGCTTGTCATATACCGGAATGATCTGCTTGGATATGGATTTTGTAACAGGATACAATCTTGTACCTGCACCGCCTGATAGAATTATTCCTTTCATATGTCGCCTCCTCATATCCTGTTTAGGTAACGCTCAATTTCATCCTTCCAATGACTAAACATATGGTCAGTTGTCAATCGCAGCATATAATTGTCGAGAACGGAGAACTTCGGCCTCTTTGCAGGCCTTTGGAACTCTTCGCTGGTAATAGGTACAACCTCTGTCCCAATCCTTGCCAGTCTGAATATTTCTTTTGTAAATTCGTACCATGTACACTGACCTTCACACGTAGTATGAAATAGACCATAATTATCAGTATCCATCAGCATTATTATTGCCTTGGCAAGTTCATGGGTACTTGTTGGCGATCCGTGTTGATCGTTGACTACATGTATAATATCTCTTTCCTTTGACAGTTTTAGCATCGTCCTGACAAAATTATTGCCCTCACCGTAAAGCCATGCAGTTCTCAATATATAATGAAAAGGAGTCGTTTTTTGTACAAATCGCTCCCCTTCATATTTCGTCTTACCATATACAGTCTGAGGGTTTGGTACATCAAATTCATTGTATGGCCTGATATTGCCTTGTTGATCTGTAAGTCCTTCTCCATCAAAAACGTAGTCAGTAGAAATGTGTATCAGCCTGGCATTCAATTCTAATGATGCAATAGCCAGATTTCTAGGCCCAATTGTATTAATTCTGTAAGCTGTGTCTATATTGGTTTCACAGTTATCAACAGCAGTGTATGCTGCACAATTAATAATAACAGAAGGTTGTATATCTCTGACTGCTTTAACAGTGGAATCTATGTCAGATATATCAAGCTCTGCAACATCTGTAAGAAAAAGATTTGTGTTCCTTCTATTTTTCAGCTGCCTCGCTACTTCTAATCCCAATTGTCCCTTTGAACCTGTTAGTAAAATATTCACTTGAACTTTCCTCACTATAGTTTTGTTGGTACTTAATTATATAGTTTTTTGGGCTTTATTTTTTAGTACTGTTTTATTACCAGTATTCGTTTTTTCCATCAGCATTACATTTATCCCTATCCCCAGCCCCAGCAGCGTCCAGAATACAGGCGCCACCGATACGACACTATCATTGAACAAACCCGCCACAGCATACCCGCAGAAAGCCGCGAAGCAAGCAAGTCCTGCAACTGGAAAGAATGTCTTGAACTCTTCTTTAAAGTATATTTTGATACTGGAGACAAAGTACATACCGAATATTGCAAGCAATGCCAGCAATGATATAACCCCAGTATTAACTGCTGTCTGCAGATACATATTGTGTGGCTTGTCCACAAAGATGCCACCTACTTCATAGTTTCTGAGCTTTCCAATATAGTCATACTGTGGGAAATATATTGGGAAGGTATCAGGGCCATATCCAAGCAGAACTGCTTTCTTTAGGAGAGGAAGCGTCCTTGACCAAATATACCCTCTATTTGACCCAAAAGACTCTTTAAGCGGCAGTTTCACTACCTCAACAGTCTCATCATCACCTCTATAGTTCATCCACATGTTAGAGCTGCTTTTCAGGCCTTTTTCTGTTAATACGATATCAATCAGGTGGTACTCATTATAGTACACTTCAACCAAACCATCTGCTGCTTTAATATTTAGTTTAATATTCACAAACCGTTCATCCGAGAAAGTGGCTATGCCATTATTAAAGCTAAATACCAGGTTCTTATTGTTTTCATCTTGAGTGATAAGCTCTCCTCCGGTCATAATAATCTGCAACGTACCTTGATCTGTTTTTACCATCATCTTTTCATTATTCATAGATATATCACTCAATCCAGTTATTGCCTTATCCAAGGCCTTCCTATTTTCAGTCACTTCTTCCTTGCTTTCCAAAGAGGTCATGCGTGCTATTCTATTTACAACGTTTCCATTAGTAGCTGTATTAATCACTATTAAGCCAACTAAAGAAATGATTATTGCAGTTAAGAAAATTTTCTTATGCTTCCAAACTTTCTTTCGCAGCATTATTACGATTATAGCAAAGGAGAACAATCCTCCAAAAAGTCCTGCTCGTGAATCACATCCGACCCAGTTGATCAAGGCTAGACACAATAGACCCCCCATCGCCAATTTGTAGGGGATTTTCTTAATCCATAAAAAAGACAGTATAATAACTGGAACCAGTATTGCTGTATAACTTCCCATATAGTTGGGATTGTATAATGTTGAAAAGACTGCATTAGGACCGAAATTTGATGTAAAAGATCCTCCGTCGTTAGACAAGCTGGGTGGAACAATAAGACTTCCCACAAAATCTGTTTTTAAAAGATCATAACCAAAAAATTGAAGCGCACCAATGAGAAGGATCAAAAAAGCTGAGCACGACATAATTAATAAGATACCTCTTATAGTTTTTTCGTTTATCACAATATTCATCGATAAAAATAAGATTGCCATATAAGCTGCAAGCACTAATGCGCCTTCGTAACGCTCCATGAACCCAAAAAATGCAATGTCCTTATGCTCTGAAGCTACGGATGATAGAAGAACCAATAATGTAAAGACTACCATTGGAATATAATATGGTTTCTTATGAATACTGAGAGGATTATCCCTGCGAGTAACAAGATAAACAAGAATCCCGGCTGCTGTGAACAATAATAGTGATACCATCTTATAATATGAAAATATATCAACACGGCTTTCCGGTTTACCTGCATATAGCAATTCAATATTGCGCAGGTTTACTGGCTTAAGATAAAGAATTAAGGGTACTAGTCCAATAATCAGTAGTATGGGAATAATCTTATAGATTTCGTTATTAGGTAATTGTACTGACTTTTTGGTTTTATAAATATCATTCTTTTTCGCCATTGCAAAGCAAGCCCCCAAACCAATGCATCTATAAATAAAGTATTATTTTCTTTCCTTTCTACCTGCTACCTGTTTATTCTTATCTGTAGCAGTTTTTCTGTTCACCATATAATTACAACTTATACCTAAGCCTAGTATAACCCAGAATACAGGAGCGACTGAAACAAGACTATCATTTGCTAGTCCTGCTATCGCATATCCAATCACCGCAGTCAGTATTGCAACACCTAAAATTCCTGTGTCATCCAGTGGTGTTTTCCTTAGATATACTTTTAAGCTTGATAATATATACAAAGCTAAAATGAAAACAAACGCAATAAGTGATACTACACCAGTGTTAATTCCTGCTTGCAAGTACATATTATGCGGTTTATCCACAATCTGAGTTACCCTGTCAAATGCTCTAAGCTTACCCACATAATCCCGCTGTGGAAACTGTATAGCAAAAGTATCCGGCCCACCGCCGATTATTAAGTTATCTTTTAGCATAGGTATTGACCGGGACCAAATGTATCCGCGCATAGAGGCGAACTTTTCTTTTCCTTCAAACCCAAAGGATTCCGGACGATCGATCTCGTCTACTAAAGCATTTCGCTCCCCAACAAATTTAAAGCCGGTTGGATCTATATATAATATAAAACCCATTTTGTCAATCTTAATGTCCAGTGTATTGGTACTCATATCGATCAAAATGTTGTAGGGTGAATATCGCTCATCCTCAAATGTGATGTTCCCGGACGGGTCATTTTTTATGATCAACGTTTTATCATCTGCATCAGAAAACTGCATTTCATTGTTATTCAGTTTGAGATTCAACGTATTATTACCGTAGACAATAGACACCATCTTTTCGGTCAATACGATATCTTCAAGTATTGTCTTTTCTGAAGTGTCTGTTTCTTCCTCACCTACAGTAGAATAATCTCCAATATTTGATAATGTAGTAATAATTCTTCCTCCAAGTTCTCCATTTGTTTCAGCATTCATTCCCACAAAAATGAGAATAATACAAATGAGTAATGGCACAATTGCTTTAATATTCTTTATGATGCTCTTTCGCATTAATATAGCTAATACAGCAAGAGCAATCACGCCGCCCATATAGCCAGCTCTAGATCTACAGCCCAACCAGTTGGCAAACATCAAGCATGTAAACACACCTGCTGCAATTTTAGGTACAGCTTTTTTTGCGTATAGAAATGCAGCAAATGCCAATGGTAACAGCATCGCTGTATAACTTCCCACATAGTTCGTATTGTATAAGGTAGAGTAAATAGTATGCGGTCCAAATGTAAATGTAAGGTCGGTGTTTCTATAGCTTTCAGGTAACATGAGAAACTTCCCTAACTCGGACTTAAAAAAATCGACACCAAAAAATTGAAATATCCCTATCGTCCCAATAACAACAGCGGAGATAAAAATACCGGCAACAATAACTTTAATAAACTTTTCTTTATCAACAAGATTAATGGTTGTGAAAAGAATTATCATATACGAGATTAATACATACATTCCCTCATATCTATCAACAAAGCCCATCATAACGACAGTAGGGTAGTCAGTATATAGTGAAGATAATAGTACCATAACGGTATAAACAGCTATCGGAATATAGTATAATTTAAGACTTTTTAGCTCTATCATTTTATAGTGTCTTGCGATAGCAAAAGCAGCAAGTGCCAGTATGGAAAAAATAATTGTTAGAATTGACTTGTAATAAGAGAAAAAGTCTGAATTGCTTTCCTGCCCGGTCCAGCTTTTATAGGAAACCTCGTCTAGGGGTATAACTTTTAAATGCACGATAAGCGGTACAACAGCCACCAATAGAAGTAATGGTAAAATGTAATAAACCGGTGTCTCTGATCTTTGTATTTTTTTCATCTTCTAATCACCATCATCCCCGTTTTTTCACTTCTAAGATAGTATCACACTTTTATACAAACGTAAAGACGAAAAGAAAGCCGCCTGTTTTCACAGGCGGCTTAACCTTTGCTGATTCAATTTTGAATCATTTATTACGGTTTTGTTGTAACAGCTTTCAGATCAGTTGCCTGGAAAGCATTTGTACGAGTATCTACGGTTCCTCTCGGATACATCTGAATCTTGTATTCAGTATTGATCTCAAGATTACCGATCTTCCAAACCTTGTTCTCCGAACCAATTGCAGATATTGATGAAGCTGTGAATGTATCAATTGCATTTCCGCCCTTAGTCAGTGTGATTTCATTGAATAAGGTAGCTGCACTGGTTGATACTTCTTCGCTGAACTCGATCAATATACCGGCACTAGTTGCAGTGTAGGTAATCGTAGGCTTAATCTTGTCAGTCAGCTGATATGCACTCTCGGTTGCAGATGTAGTTCCATACGGATTCTTAACCAAAGTTCTGTCAAGCTGAGACAGATAAGCTTTTGCTGTTGTAGTTCCAATGCTTCTGTCAAGTGTCAAAGTAACCTTTCTACCATCGATTGCTGTTGAAATAACAACTGCACTTACTGTTGCGTTTGTAGTATTGGATTCTCTGATAATGAATGCGCCAGGAGCAGCATATCCAATTTCTTCAGTGTAAACCAGTTCAACAGTGTTTGTTCCAGTAGCTGCATAGGTGCTCAGAGAAGGATTGCCTGCAGGTACTATGGAAGCCGTACCGGTAACAAGCATGTTGCCTGCTAAATCCTTTATTGCATATACTGTGAATTCCAATGCGGTGCTAGCAGACTCATCACGGAGACCCTTTACATAAAGAGTAACGTTTTTGCCATCAGAGGATAACTCTTTAAAGGATACATCACTGTAAGTTGCTAAAGCTTGTTTTGCTGTTAAAACAGATCCAGGAGTTGTTACTACATAGTTGCTGAGATTCTTAGCTGTTTCAGCATCAATAGCCTCTGAGAAGTAGAATGTGATTGTATCATCCTTCTTGTCCTCAGCAGTTCCTGCTTTAATAGTGTAGCTCGGTGACAATGTCGGTTTCTTTGTGTCAAGAGCTTTAACATTGATGTTCTGTTCGCCAAGTTCATTTGCTCTAACTGTAGCATCTTTTACATCGGTGATATTGATCTTAATGTCTTTTGCATCAGTGTTATCCAAACCTGTTCCGCCCAATGTAGCAGGTATCTTAGCTACAGTGTTGGTGGATTCCCAAGTGATATTGCTATCAGCAAGAGAAATGTTTCCACCGATCTGCTTGGAATCTGATACGTTGTAAATTTTAACTGTACCGGCCTTCAGTACTGATTTGCTGAAAGTAAGAACTATCTTGTTGCCTGATTCAACTGTAGCTGCTACTGTAGGCAGAGTAGTATCATCAGATACCTTAAAGGTGAAGTATGTTGTATCCTTAACTTCGTTTCCAACAACGTCCTTCTGTCCTTTGAAGCCGATCTTGATTTCAACAGTTGCACCGATATCAAGAGTCTTGCCTAAAGTGATAGTGATCTTGGAAGCATCAGTTTCACTCTGTGATTTAACTGTTGCATCAGTACCATTAACGGTGAATGATCCTTTGTTCAGGCTGTCAATATCTTCATTGAAAGTTACTTCGATTTCTGTCGGGCTGTTAACCTTTGCAGATGCGATTGCAGGAGCTGTAGTGTCTTCTGCTACATCAATGTTAAAGGATGTTGCTACTGCTACATATCCAGCGAAATCTTTCAATCCGGAGATATCAAGTTTGTGTGCACCTTTTGCAAGTATGGAAGTAAGTTTCAGAGTTATTGAATTAGTAGCATAGTCAATAGCTGAAGTAGCTATAACTGCATTTCCGTCAACCTTGATGTCACTGAATACTTTTACATACTGGCTGTATGCATCCAGAGGTTCACTTGCACTGATAACGATTGTCTTTGCATTCTTTGCTACTGCACCAGTTACTACAGGTATAGTAGTATCAACGAAAGTAACCGTCTTGGTAACCTTAGCAACCTTTGTGCCGTCAGCTGCTTTAACATTGTCGATAACGATATCAAGAGTTTCGCTCTGTTTCTTGGCATCCTTCAGGACAACAACAACAGTTTTCTTGTCATCAAGCAACTTAACATCATCAACGTTTGTGTTGCTGAAGTTAGCCTTAACAACTGTGTCAGCATTAAGTTCCTTGTTGAATACTACCTTAGCTGCCTTCAGGTTGTCAGCAGTTGCGCTTACAACTTCAAGAGCTTTTGCTACAGGATTGTACAATCCGCTTGCAGTAGCCTTGTCAGCTGAAATGCTGTTGCCTTCAACTAATTTAGCGATCAGAGTGTCAGTTCCGCCCTTAACTGTTGCTTTCAGAGCTTCTACTGTGCCTATGCAAAGGTCATTAACTGTGAATTTCTCGTTGTCAATGAGCTTGGTAAGACCCTTGGAAGCTGCAAATGAAAGAACATTTGCCCAAGTGAAGTCTGTGTTTTCTTCGTATCCAAGAGCTACGAGCAAAATTTTGTAGTACTCTTTTGCTGTCATCTCTTTTAACGGAGCAAACGTGTTGTTGCCTACGCCCTGGAATCCCAGATCCGGGTTAGCTTTCAAATAGGCAAGTATTGCTTTGTTGGTATCATTCACTACGCTGACATCTTCAAAGTTGTCAGTGCCGGTGAATGCTTTTGCTGCGCCTTCCAGACCCTTAAGTCTCAGGAACATAATAGCGCCCTGAAGCCTTGTGGGCTGTGATGCAAGATAGTCAGCTGTAACGCCGCCACCTTCGCCTAAAATAACGCCGAGTTCTGTAGCTATCTCTGCATCTGTCTTAGCAGCGGTAGTCTCTTCGGCGAATGCAGGAACCGTAAATGTTGCGAGCACGCAAATTGCTACGATTACTGCAAGTAACTTTTTGAGATTCTTCATACTCTCAAATCCTCCTCGTAAATTTTTGGGGCAGGCTCTGATGTCAAGCCGGGGTACGCCTCACCCCTGTGATATAACCCGACTTGTCTTACTGTTTTATTCAGTAAGGGCAAGCTTCACCCCTCTGAATTCAAATTGATTATATCACCGGCATTTTTGCCAGTCAACATATCCAAACCAAGTGTAAAGAAATTGTAACAGATTTGCAACAAAGCAATACTGCACTTTTCAGACACTTTACGCTTGTTTATGCTGCATTGGAAAGACGCCTTGTGATACGTTGCGTTCAATCCGGACACATATGGTTGTGGAAATGTCCCCAGATTTTAGCAAATATAATTATATCACCGATTTCGCGTTCTTTCAACAAGGAAAGTGTACAAGGCTGGAAAATATTATTACATTTTTATAGAAAAATTTCATTGGTGTGAACATTAAGAAGCCGGCTCACTGATATGAATATAAAGAAGCCGGCTTTCGCCGGCTCCCGGTACACTGGGATTCAAGAGGTTATTTGCTTTCTAGGCTTCTCTCGGCCATTTCTATTGCTTTTTTGACAATATTACCGCAGTCCCTGGATGAAACGGCACCCCAGCCATCTGCTTCTACCGTACTGTAGACGCCAAGCTCCTTCGCAATTTCGTGCTTTAACTGCTCTGACATCAAACTTCTGTGTCTACTCACAGTAACGCCTCCTTTTTTCGGGTAATACCCGCTTACAGCGTACAACATTATATTGCCCCGAAAAATTATGAAATATGATTGTACTGCAAAATCAAATAGAGGTTGCAAAAAATTTTTTCGTCCGGTTACCAATTATATATTATGTTAATATACTATATTAAGACTTTGCACGTATGTACAGGAGGTTTGTTCATGACGGACCGGGAGCTATTTGCCAGACTTATTCGCTGTGAAGCTGAAGGTGAAGGTCTGGATGGTATGAGAGCAGTTGCTACAGTTGTAATGAACAGGGTTCATGTGGCAGAGGGAGAATACCAGCGTGTGAATGAGGGCAATCTTCGGAGAGTGATAGAGCAGCCTTACCAGTTTACCTGCATGCTGGATCAGGTGTACGGGGAGATTAATCCACAGAACGTATGGAACATTCCGGCTGAGCAGATACATTTTGATGTCGCTGACTGGGCACTTGCAGGCAATGTTCTGTCGGGTGTTGCACCCTGCCTTTGGTATTATAACCCTTTCAGCCCTACTTGTGAGAGTATTTTCCCGAGAAACGGTTCAGGCAGCCTTTTTAACCGGATTAATGAGCACTGCTTTTATCAGCCCACTTCATTGTATTATCAGACTTAATCAAACTTGGCCTATTATTAAAGAAAACCAGAGATTTAGGATATGGTTAATTTTATGGATAAACAAATAATAGATAGGAGCGATTTCTATGAGATATAAGAGCGATTTTGACAATAGTACACAGGGAGTAATCTTCCCACAGTATAGACCATGCGGTACCTGTACAGGTGAAATGCCGGCCTCTATGAATCCGGGTGTATATCAGTCTCAAAACATAGCACCTGCCGCACTTCAGAACCTGCCCAATGAATTTCAGGGTAAAACCGGAATGCTTAAACCCTCTGCGCCTATGATGATGCCGAATATGATGCCTGCAGAAACTCAGCATATGCCGATGGCACCGGCAGGCTTCCCCAATGGCGGTGTCACTGCTCCGCTGCTTCCGCAAGCATCGGGAATGGGTGGTGTTCCCCAGACATCAACCTCCCCTCAGGTACCTACCGCACCAGGATGGACCAATATGCCGACAACAGTCGAAAGTCCGCTTTTTACTCCCGGCTTTCTGAGGACGCAAATCGGCAGAAAGGTGAGAGTTGAATTCCTTCTGGGTACGAATAGTTTCACAGACAGAACTGGTACTCTGATAGCCGTCGGGGCAAGCTACATTTTGATTCGGCTCGTTGACTCCGATGACGTCATGCTTTGCGATATTTATTCCATTAAATTTGTAACGTTTATTTTGTAGTATGTCCAAAAAGTCAGCCCCATGTGTAGAAAATGGAAAAGCATAATTTCCTTAAGTAAATGGTAAGTGATTTGTAAAGACATAGAGACATAGGAACATGAAAAAGCGGTCAGACTACGGGCGATGATGATCACATTAGTTGTCCGCCCATATCATCCTGATCGCTTTTTACCATGTTTCCGCTTTTTCCGTTATTCCACTTCTACACTTCTCATTTCTTGTTTTCCTTATCCCGGCTTTTTTCGCTTTTTAATGTTCCGGCTTGGATATCCGCCGTTTTTAATGTTCCGGCTTGGATATATCTGTGAGTGCAAAAGATGCTTCCATGTTGGAGCGTTCATCCACTGCCAGATCTCCCAGAGCGACAATGCCAACCAGTTGATTTTTGTCCACTACAGGTAATCTCCTGATTTGATTCCTGGACATAATGCCGCCCAGCCGGTTGACGTCTGTGTCCGGCGTAACGGTTTCTATCTTTGTCGTCATAATGTTACTTACCGGTGTAGATTTTGGATCGGTTCCTATGACAACATTTCTTAGAACAATGTCTCTGTCGGTAACCATCCCCACTACACCCGATTGATCGCATACGGGAATTGATCCGACATTTTCCTGCTGCATGAGCTTTGCTGCATCAATAACAGAACAATCCGGTTTGATGTAAGCTACATCCTTCGTCATAATATCTTTTACTTTCAATGCGCTTCCCTCCTAATATTGCATTTTTGTCACTTTTGTATTTTACCCGAAGCTTTCAATCTTATGCCCCATTTATTCCCGCTTTACTTCACCGGTAGGATAAAGCTTATAATAGAAGAAAGACGGTAGAAAGGAACCTTTGAATGCATACATCGATTCACCCTGCGAAGCTGTTTCTTCTTATTATAATAATGATTCTGTATCCGGTCATGCTGCAGTATTCTGCATCCATTGATCACACTGCTGCTTCAGGCGAAAGTGCTGCTTATGCCGTTATGGATAAAAGTTTGC
>JAEZLF010000276.1 GCA_023435925.1 Bacillota bacterium | reverse complement strand
AAGTCTACACTCCTGTCCGTTTTTGCAGGACTTTTATTTCCTTCAGAGGGTACTGTCACTGTCGGAGGTAAGTCAGTGACCGGTCCCTCGCGTCAGGTCGGATATATGCTGCAGAAGGATTACCTCTTGGAATGGAGAACCATTCAGGAAAATGTTATGCTGGGGCTCGAAATCACCAGAACCATTAATCATGAGACGAAGGCACGTGTTCTAAAGCTGCTTGAGATGTATGGATTGTCGGAATTCAAAGACAAATACCCAAATCAGCTGTCAGGTGGCATGAGACAGAGGGCGGCTCTGATCAGAACCCTTGCGACCAATCCGCAGATTCTTCTCCTGGATGAAGCGTTTTCCGCTCTTGATTATCAAACCCGACTGGCGGTAGCGGAAGATATCTACTGTATTATCAAAAGAGAAAATAAAACCGCTATTCTTGTGACACACGATATTGCAGAGAGTATCAGTATGGCCGACAGGGTGGTAGTGCTGACAAAGAGGCCCGGTTCAGTGAAAAGTATTTATCCGGTTACATTCAGCTGTGAAAAGCGGACACCTCTGAATTGCAGAGAAGCACCAGAATTCAGGCGCTATTTTAACCAAATATGGAAGGACCTCGATATACATGTGTAACCGGTAGCAGGACGAAAGCAGGATAAAAGTAAGACAAAAGCAGGAAGAAAACCGGACAAAAGCAGGATCAAAGCAGGACAAAAGCCGGATAGAAGCAAGAAGAAAACCGGACAAAAGCAGGACAAAAGCAGGACAAAAGCCGGACAAAAGCAGGACAAAAGCCGGACAAAAGCCGGACAAAAGCAGGACAAAAGCAGGACAAAAGCAGGACAAAAGCCGGATCAAAACTGAATCAGAAGGAGTGAGGATCGGTGAAAATGAGGAACAGTATACCTATCTCAAAGCAGCACCAGGAGTTTTTAAAAAGGGTCAGATTGCGTAAGGCTTTGATTCTGTCCGCTCAGCTCATTATTCTGGTTGCATTCTTTACCCTTTGGGAGATCTTCGCCGATCTTAAAATTATTGACCCGTTTATAACCAGCCAGCCTGCAAGGATGTTAAAAACACTGGGTAATCTGTATCATGAAGGAAGATTGTTCTACCATATTTGGGTCACATGTTATGAAACTGTTGTGGGTTTTCTCTTTGGGACCATTTTTGGCACCGTTGTTGCTGTTGTTCTTTGGTGGTCTGAATTTCTGGCAAAGGCTTTGGAACCTTATCTGGTGGTACTTAACAGCCTTCCTAAGATTGCGCTTGGCCCGATTTTTATTGTGTGGATCGGCCCGGGACCTGCTTCCATTATTGTAATCGCATTGACCATCTCATTGATCGTTACGATTTTGGAAGTACTGAATGGATTTTTGGCAGTGGACCAGGACAAAATCAAGCTGGTGAAAACCTTTGGGGCCAATCGTTTTCAAGTACTTATCAAGGTTGTACTGCCATCCTCCTTCCCAGTGATTATTAATGCTTTTAAAATTAATGTGGGGCTTTCCTGGGTTGGTGTTATTGTCGGTGAATTTCTGGTGTCTAAAGCCGGTCTCGGATATCTGATCGTATATGGCGGGCAGGTGTTCCAGCTGGATCTGGTCATGACCAGCGTTATGATATTGGGTGCTGCTGCAGCATTGATGTACCAGGGGGTCGTTTATCTTGAAAAGCTGCTGATGAAAAACGGGAGATATACATCCTTATAAATCTGCAGATGTAATAGACTTTAAAAAATCATACATTATTTGCACCACCATTACAAAATATTTCAAAACAGGGCTCTACAAAAAGGAGGTAAATCAATGAAAAGAATGAAAATGATTCTGACGGTGATACTTGTCCTATGCCAAATATTTGCTTTTACTGCATGTGGCAAGGATAAAACTGTAACAATCAAGTTAAGTGAGGTTACGCACTCCATCTTCTATGCACCGCAATATGCTGCACTCAACCTTGGCTATTTCGAGGAAGAGGGGCTTTCCGTGGAGCTGATAAATGGACAGGGTGCCGACAAGGTTATGACCGCAGTCCTGGCAGGACAGGCGGATATCGGATTTTCCGGCCCTGAAGCTGCCATCTATGTTTATAACGAGGGGAAGGAAGATTATGCGGTTGTGTTTGCACAGCTGACGAAAAGGGATGGTTCATTCCTGGTAGGAAGAGAACCTGAACCGGATTTTAAGTGGACTGATACAAAAGGCAAGAGCATTATTGGCGGAAGAAAGGGCGGTGTTCCCGAAATGACGCTGGAATATGTACTCAAGAAGAATGGTGTGATACCGGGGCAGGATGTGGAAGTAGATACCAGTGTTCAATTTGCACTGATGGCAGGGGCATTTACCGGAGGGAATGCAGACTATGTTACACTTTTTGAACCGGTCGCCTCAACCCTTGAAAGAGAAGGTAAGGGTTACATAGTTGCTTCTGTTGGGGCAGAGAGCGGAGAAATACCGTACACTGCATATTATGCAAAAAAGAGTTACATGAAAAAGAATCCGGATATCATTCAGAAATTCACCAATGCCATCTACCGGGGACAGATCTGGGTAGATACCCATACACCGGAAGAAGTGGCGGAAGCTATCAAGGAGTCCTTCCCCGATTCCGACAAGGAGCTGCTTACCACCGTTGCAAAACGTTATAAGGATCAGGATACCTGGTGTAAAGATCCTGTGATGAAGAAGGATGCTCTCGGTTTGCTGCAGGAAGTAATGAAGACAGCGGGAGAACTAAAGCAGGAAGCTCCTTATGAAGCAATTGTCGACAACAGCTATGCAGAAAACGCGATTAAAAACATAAAAAAATAGTTAAATAATCAAATTTGACTGGCCTCTGCAATCTTCATATCTTCGCTCTGAGTTTGGAAAAGAGGAGCTTGGAAAAAGTTCTTAATTAGAAATGGCAGGAGCTTGGAAAGATGGGTAATTCATGTTACTATATACCTATCACTTTGTGGAGGTCAGTTAGATGTTAAAGATAGAAAAATATTGGGAAGATCCTTCTTGTCTGCATGTTCAATGTGAAAAGCCCCATGCTTATTTTATTCCTTTTGAATCGGAAGAAAAAGCGGGCAAGGCTATTCGCGGAACCTCGGGATTCCTGAAAAATCTTACAGGAGTCTGGAAATTTTGCTATACTTCATCTTTCAATGATATTGAAGCTCCTTTTTATGAAGCAGACTATAATGCAGACAGTTGGGACGATCTCCCGGTGCCTTCCAACTGGCAGCTTCACGGGTATGATAAGCCGAATTATACCAATGTAAATTATCCATTCCCCTTTGATCCGCCATATGTGCCTGACAATAACCCGGCAGGGCTGTATATCAGGGACTTTACCTTTAAAAAGAGAGATGGAAAAGCCATCAGGCTGGTATTTGAGGGTGTGGATTCCTGCTTCTATGTCTGGATCAACGGCAAACAGGTTGGATACAGCCAGGTCAGCCATATGACATCAGAATTTGATATTACTCCATATGTAGAAACAGGCCTCAACCGTATCGCCGTAATAGTTCTCAAATGGTGCGACGGAAGCTATCTTGAGGATCAGGATAAATGGAGGCTTTCCGGAATCTTCAGAGATGTATATATTCTTGAAAGAGATCAAAACCACATCTCAGATATATTTGCAAAGACAGAACTGAATGCAGATCTGGATCAAGGCATTCTCTGCTGTGAGATAGAAACGTCCGGCAGCATGGATTTACCGATCAGAGCTGTTCTAAAAGATACCGCAGGAAAGCTGCTGGGAGAGCAGGAGGCTGTTGTCAAAGGGCATGGAACCATGCAGTTTGAAGTGTCCGCCCCCCAACTATGGTCAGCGGAAACTCCTGCGCTGTACCGGTTGTATTTGTATAGCGGAGAAGAAATCATTCTCATAAAGACAGGCTTCAGAAAAATTGAAGTGAAGAATTCTACCATTCTGGTCAATGGAAAAGCCGTTAAATTTAAAGGCGTTAACCGGCACGATTCTCATCCGGAGCTGGGACAAGCCATTCCCGTAGAGCATATGAAGCAGGATCTTTTACTGATGAAGCGGCATAATATCAACGCCATCAGAACCTCCCACTATCCCAACGACCCCAGATTTCTGGAGCTGTGTGATGAATTGGGCTTTTATGTGATCGATGAAGCGGACCTGGAAACCCATGGGTGTGCGCCCGCAGGCGATATACACAGCATTGCGGCGGATCCGGTGTTTGAAAAAGCCTTTGTGGACAGAATGCAGCTTATGGTGGAGCGGGATAAGAACTTCCCCTGCATTTTCATGTGGTCTCTGGGGAATGAGTCGGGACATGGCATCAATCATGTCAAAATGGCGGAATGGGCGAGAAAAAGGGACGGCAGCAGACTGCTGCATTACGAAGGAGCAACGGGCTGGGGCAAAAATGAACTAGACTCATCCTATGTGGATGTCTACAGCAGAATGTATCCTTCTATTTCTGAAATGGAGGAGCTGGTGCTGCATGATGAAAAGGAGAAGCGGCCATATATCCTATGTGAATATTGTCATGCGATGGGGAACGGTCCGGGCGATCTGAAGGATTATTGGGATTTGATGTACCGGTACCCCAGATTTTCCGGTGGTTTTGTGTGGGAGTGGACGGATCATGCTATGAAGACAAAAACATCGGAAAGCATTGAATATTATGCATATGGAGGTGATTTTGGCGATGAACCCAACGATGGAAATTTCTGTGTGGATGGGCTTTTATATCCGGATAGAACACCTCATACAGGTCTGCTGGAGCTGAAGAATATTATTAAGCCTGTCAGGACGGAAGCAATCGATTTGAAAGAAGGAGTCATCCGGGTCACAAACCTGTATGACTTTAGAGATCTATCTTCCGTAACTCTCAACTGGGTACTTGAGAGAGATGGGGAAGCAGTGGTATCAGGTGAGATAGCAAGTCTTGACATCAAACCTCAGCAAGCCGAACAAATCACGTTGCCTTATTTGTACCCCATAAAGGCTGACGGAAAGTATTTTCTAACAATATCCTACTCACAGAATGCTTATACACCGTGGGCGGATAAGGGCTATGAGATAGGCTTTGACCAGTTTGAACTCCCTATGGGCGTCATCGAAAAGCTGTTCATAGAAAAGGAGCAGCTGCCTGAAATCCAGGTGGCTGAAACCGAAAGAAGCATCCATATATCGGGAACAGACTATGAGTATATTTTTGATAAAGCGGCAGGTGCTTTTGTTCAGTTAGAATACAGAGGTCTTAATTTATTGTCATCTTCACCTCAATTCAATGTCTGGAGAGCACCCACAGATAATGATCGGGGTATCCGACATAAGTGGGAGGAAGAGGGCTACCACCGTTTATCTTCACGCGTATACTCCGTAGATGTTACCTGTATTACGCCTAAGGAAGTAGTGATCCGCGCAGTGCTTTCACTCGGCGGCTATATCAGAAAACCGGTAATGAAGCTGGCTTGCACCTGGACCGTATATGGAAACGGAGAAATCGTTTTCGATTCCAAAGCGGAGATTAGAGAAGGGATTCCTTTTCTGCCGCGGTTTGGCCTGCAGTTTACCATGCCGGAGGGGAATGAGCGGGTGGAGTATTTTGGATATGGTCCCCATGAAAGCTATATCGACAAACACCATAGCACAAGAAAAGGACGGTTTGTATCTACGGTGGATGGAATGCATGAGAATTATCTCTTTCCTCAGGAAAACGGCAGTCATTATAAAACGGATTGGGCGGTGGTTTCAAATATCCGGGGCATAGGCTTGTTGTTTATCGGAATGGAGGATTTCTCGCTGAATGTATCACACTATACACCGCAAGATCTGACAGACGCCAATCACCCGCATGAGCTCAAAAAGAGGAAGGAAACGGTGGTTCATATTGATTACGGCATGAGTGGTCTAGGCTCCAACAGCTGTGGGCCCGAGCTGCTGCCCCAATACCGCATGTCGGACACCGGCCTGAATTTCAGATTCCGGTTTATGCCTATATGTAAAGAAGACATATCCGTACCGGATACGGTCAGAACAGAAATCCGGTAACTATATGGAAACTGATAATGCCGGAACCGGCAATAGCTGACTCCGGCAAGAACTTGTGTCAGGTCAGCAGGAATGGTAAAATACTGATATCAACAGGGTATTTTTGCCGGATGAACGAAATCTATAGCAATGAAGGAGGCGCGAAGAATGAATGAGAATCTGCTGGAAGGGGTCAGACATCTGAAACAGTCCACGATAAGGATCCAGAGGGACAGAACGATTTACTTTGATCCGTTCGGAATAGAAGGAAAGCCAAA
>JAEZLF010000265.1 GCA_023435925.1 Bacillota bacterium | reverse complement strand
CCTTTGGCTCTTTCCAAGAGCACTGGAAAGGTATGTCCTGTTGCCGGAAAGATCAGCGCCAACGCGCGATAGCCGAACTCTTGGGCGGGGTGTGGTCTTGACCTACGGCCTGTCTGGCCTAAGTGATGTGGGGCTGCTACTTTGGCGGCTTTCTCACCACAAAGATGTTAAGGACCGCCCCCATGAGCAAAGCCGCCCTTCCGCTGTTGGAAGATCTGGTGCGTAACGCCCGTAAATTGGGGGCCGATGCCGCTGATGCGGTGTTGATCGATTCGGTATCCTTGTCGGCCGGTGTGCGGCTGGGCAAGCTGGAGCGCCTTGAACGCTCGGAAGCGGCCGATATCGGGCTTCGCGTTTTTATCGGTAAGCGCCAAGCCATGGTGTCGTCTTCGGATCGCAGCCCGGAAGCCTTGCAGGAACTGGCGGAACGGGCCATTTCCATGGCCAAAACCGTGCCGGAAGATCCCTTTGCCGGTCTCGCGGAAAAGGAATTGCTGGCCAAGGACTTCCCCGATATCCAAGCTTGCGACCCCCATGAACCGGCGGCTGACGTGCTCTTAGATATGGTCAAGCGCGCCGAGGAAGCTGCGCTGGCGCAAGAGGGCGTCACCAATTCCGAAGGGGCCGAAGCGGGCTGGGGCCGCTCGGACGTGGCCTTTGTGACCTCGGACGGGTTCTCCCATGAATATGGGGTGACGTCCTCCAGCCTTTCCGCCAGCGTTTTGGCTGGAAGCAATGATACCGGCATGGAACGCGATTACGATTACACCGCGGCTGTTTTCTTTGCCGATCTCGCCAGCCCCGAATCGGTGGGGGTTGAGGCCGCTAAGCGGGCGGTTCGCCGTCTGGGCGCGCGCAAGGTTAAAACCTGTCAGGTGCCGGTGATCTATGATCCGCGTGTGGCCCGTGGCCTCTTGGGCAGCCTTCTGGGCGGCATCAACGGCGCGGGCGTGGCACGCGGCACCACTTTCCTTAAGGACAAGATGGGTCAGGCCATTTTCAAGTCCGGCATTAATGTGGTGGACGATCCCCACCGCCTGCGCGGCATGCGGTCGCGGCCTTGCGACGGCGAGGGTGTGGCTACCAAGCGGATGAATTTGATCGAAGACGGGGTGCTCACCACCTGGCTTTTGGATTGCCGTTCGGCCCGCCAATTGGGGTTGACCAGCACCGGCCATGCCTCACGCGGCACGGCTTCGCCGCCCAGCCCGTCGGCCAGCAATGTCTATTTCGAACCGGGTGAGATTTCGCCCGAAGACATGATCAAGCAATTGGGTACCGGCTTTTACATCACCGATCTGTTTGGTCAGGGTGTGAACGGCGTGACCGGCGATTATTCGCGCGGTGCCGCCGGTTTCTGGATCGAAAATGGCGAGATTGCCTATCCGGTGGCCGAGGTCACGGTGGCTGGCAATATGAAGGATATGTTCAAGGAACTGACTCCCGCCAACGATCTGGTGCTGCGCTACGGCGTCGACAGCCCCACTTTGCGCATTGACGGTATGACGGTGGCCGGTCTTTAAATCACGCCTTGGGGCTGATTTACTGCCGCCCCGATTCGTCTTTGGTGATGGGGTTTTTATGTCGTCCCGGTTTTGGGGTGTTGTGGCGGGTGCCCTGTCGGGTGCCTGCTGGGGCATCATTTTCCTGGCCCCCAAATTCGTGGCCGATTTCTCGCCCCTGCAATTGGCGGGCGTGCGCTTTGCCATTTTCGGATTGGTCTCGATCCTGCTGATCGCGCCCCGCTGGGGCCGGATCGCGCCCCTTTTGACCAAGAACCATCTGGCCGCCCTCTTCGTCCTGGCGGTGCTGGGCAACAGCTTTTACTACGTGGCGGTGGTCGCAGGCGTCCAATGGGGCGGCATTGCCCAAACCACGCTGATCGTGGGGGCGATTCCAGTGGTGGTGACGCTGGCAGGGCTTGGGGCCGATGACGCGCCCAGTTTGCGTCAATTAATGCCCTCGATCCTGTTCGGTCTGGCCGGTGTGGCCTGCATTTCCTTTCAGGGTTTGGCATTTTCCGATGCGCCGGAACCGATTTTGGGCCTGTTTGCGGCCTTTGCCGCCTTGGTGTCCTGGGCGGTTTACGCCATCTACAACACCAAATGCCTGACCCGATTCACCCAATACAGCACCCATGATTGGGGCCTGCTGATCGGTCTGATGACCGGGGTGCAGGGCCTGCTTCTGACCCTGTTTGCCTTCCAGGGCGGGGTAGAAGGGCATGAATATGATCGCTGGCTGGTGCTGGTGGGCGTGGCGCTTTGGCTGGCGGTCATGTCGTCGCTGATGGGCAATTACTTTTGGAACAAGGCAAGCCGCCTGCTGCCCCTGACACTGTCGGGTGCCATGCTGCTGTTCGAGACCCTGTTCGCGCTTCTTTACGGCTTTTTGTGGGAGATGCGCTTTCCCACCAGTCTGGAAGCGGCAGCAATTCTTCTGGTCTGCGCCTCGGTCATTTCCTGCGTCACCGTTCACCGTAAGCCGAAAATTTAAAGGGCCCAAGACAGCTCTAATCCACACCTGAAATCTATAAATCTACAAAATAGTAGATTTATGTTTAATTCCGATTTCGGCCCAGGCATGCTCATCCCAAGACGCAATCCTTGAGGGTGAATTTGTCATGAGCTTCTATCGTGACTTTAACGACAAGCTGGCGCTGGAACGTTGGAACCGGACCGAGCGCAAGCCCTATACGCAATTCGAACTGCGCCGCCTTTCGCCCACCATCGGGGCCGAGATTTCCGGTATCGATCTTTCCCAAGAGCTGAACGACCTTCAGGTCGCGGAAATTCAGCGCGCTTTGGACGAGCATTT
>JAEZLF010000230.1 GCA_023435925.1 Bacillota bacterium | reverse complement strand
CGTAATGGACTTCGATAATATCGCAATACCAATACAGGAACCGTCCGGCTTCATCGTAAAACCTGCCAAGCTTATAGCCTTTATCCACAAATGTGAATGAAATGCCTCCGAACAAATCCGGTCTTGGTTTAATGGCAGTCCATTTGGTTACGAGAAGACTTTCGCTTCTGAATATTAATTCATCATCGGAAATATCCACAATTTCATATGGAATATATCTTCTTCGCAAAATGACAGGCTTTTTCATATGCTTCCCTTTTCTCCTGTTTTCACTATGATTTGTAATCATTATACCCCAGTAGAAGACAATATGAAACAACATTCTCCCGCTTTAACTGCAAGCGGTATTTCCCATTATTTGCCACTTGCGACCTGCATATGCTAGAATAAATGCAGAATCAGACTGACTATATTTATACCCATGCGGATCAGGAAATACAGGGTTATCAGGGGGATACGAATGAAACAGGCCAAAAGTTGCAGCAACTGCGCCAGAGGTATCAGGATGAGCATTAATAAAGACATCCTTTGCAGGGTCAAGGGAGTGGTGTCACGTGACTTTCTCTGCGCTAAGCATCTTAAGATGACTGAAGCGCGTCTCTCCCCTGAAAGCAGACCCAAATGTATTGAGTGTGAATTCTTTATTACGCCTGTGAATGAAACAGGAATAGACCCGGTTAAAGGATATTGTCAGTTGTTCACCGTCCGGTACTTTAATGGCGAAACAAAGGGTGCATGCTCAAAATTCTGCAGAAAAACAGAGCGCATCATATCTTGAAATAAAATTACTGGACACTTGCCAGAAAGCAAATCTACCAGAAATCAAATCAAACACAAATTCAGATTTTCCAGGTTCTTTTTTTACATATAAGTTCTCAAGCTTGCGACTCCTTTATCCGATATATTGGATGTAGTAATTTTCTATCTTCAATTATATGAAAAATTATGGTAGTATTTCAATATACGACATCGCAGAGGAGATTTTGCGATAAGATTTGTGATATGCTATGGCTATAGACGGAGGAAAGAATGATACCAAGAATATCAGATATAATGCAGCAAAAGCTTGATGAGATCCAGAGCAGAGTCCCTGTAAAAATAAGAGGGGCTTCTGATAATGTATCCTTTGAGCAATACCTGAATAAGGCATCATCAACCACTTCCGAATCAGCCTCATCTTCCGATCTTGATGCAATGCTTTCAGGAACATCAGCAGCCTCGTCATCATCGGGCAGTACAGGTGTTTCCAGCGCTCTTCAACGGGCACTTTTATCCCTTTCAGCCAACCGGACAGGGAATACATTGGACAAATTGCAGACAAATGAGGCAATAGAGAAAAGCATCCTTGAAAGCTCCCAGAAGTATCATGTTGATGCCGACCTGATCCGAGCAGTTATTAAGCAGGAATCCAACTATAATCCATTTGCAATTTCACATGCAGGTGCCCAGGGATTGATGCAGTTAATGCCCGGAACTGCTGATGCACTTGGTGTCGAAAACCCATGGGACATCCGTGAGAATATTGACGGCGGAACAAGGTATCTGAAGGACCAACTGGTAGCCTTCGACGGCAATCTTGAGCTTGCCCTGGCGGCATACAACGCCGGTCCAGGCAGCGTTGCCAAATATAACGGAATTCCCCCCTACACCGAAACACAGGGATATGTAAAAAAAGTTCTCGAAAATTACACCAAATATTCAAATAATAAGTAGTTATATTACAGCGAGTCTATCCAAAACATCAATTTCCGACACCTGTAATCCACACTATCCACATATTTATCCACACAAGAAATTCCTACATTTTACGCACTTTGCGGCATATTTCCACAATATTCACAGGTTATTATTCAACAAATACGCAGGACCTTCAACCTAGTAAAATAGTACCATAGTCCTAGAAATCTGCACAGATTGTACTTTTGGCAGTACATCACTTACAATCCTCGTGCTTGAGCTTTCTTGACATATTATTACATTTGTTGATATTTTCCATAATTTACTGATAATATTAATCTTCGACAAGTCCCATAAAAGATGTGGAATAATAAAAGTTATCCACAGTTTGTATCGCCAAGCTTAAGACTGGGTATTGCATTTAATTCCAAGCCGGAAACATGTCCTTTTTTAAACTCATAATAGGCTGCCGAACCAATCATCGCCGCATTATCCGTACAAAGCACAGGCTTCGGATAAAACATTTCCATTTTTCCCTTTATGGCTGCAGCCTCCATATCATGTCTCAACTGTGAGTTCGCAGCAACACCTCCAGCCAAAGCTACACGAGCTGCACCCTTTTGCTTGGCAGCCTGTATGGTGTTGTCTACAAGCACATCTACAACAGCCTTTTGAAAGCTGGCGCAGACATCTGGAATATTGATTTGTTCCGACTTTTGAGCCATACTGTTCAAATAATTCAATACTGCGGTTTTGAGACCGCTAAAGCTAAAGTCAAGACTTCCGTCACTGAAATGTACTCTGGGGAATTCTATAGCACTGCTGTTTCCTTTTGCAGCTTCCGCATCGATGAGGGGGCCGCCGGGGTAGCCCAATCCCAATGCTCTGGAAATTTTGTCAAAAGCCTCTCCCGCCGCATCATCACGTGTCCGTCCCATAATTTCAAATCTGTTGTAATCAGAGACATACACAATGTGACTATGCCCTCCCGAGGCAACAAGACACACAAATGGCGGTTCCAGCTTATCATTTTCAAGATAGTTGGCAGCAATATGACCTTCAATATGGTGTACACCTACCAATGGTTTACCGGTTGCAAAGGCCAACCCTTTTGCAGCAGAAAGCCCTACCAGCAGTGCACCAACCAGACCAGGCCCATAGGTAACACCAATTGCATCCAATTGATCCAGTGAAACAGATGCCTCTTCCAATGCCTGATTGATTACCGGCATGACAAGCTCAACATGCTTTCTGGAAGCAATCTCCGGTACAACACCACCAAATTTCTTGTGTAAATCGATCTGGGAGGAGATCACGTTTGAAAGAACCTTTCTTCCATTCACTACCACCGCTGCCGAAGTTTCATCACAGCTTGTCTCAATGGCCAGAATCGTCACATCTTTATCTATATTTGTATTTGCAACATCAATCATTTAAAACACCTGCTCTTCTACTATATGGAATGAACTGATTTTCTTAATAATAGACCAAATTTCAACGCTTTACAAGGCTGCAAATCAAAATAACAGAAACGCAAAAAGGGCAAAAAAAAACATGGAGTTGTGCTCCATGCCCCTAAATAGGAGAAACGCTAATGTTCAATTTGATTATAGCATAGATTTCCAGCTTGTTATATAGTGCGATATTACCTATGACATTGTATCTACGGTCCTATTTTTATAGTTCTATAGTCCTATCTAATTGTCGCTGCAATAACAATAACCCCCAGAATAATCCGATAGATTACAAACAGTCCATACCCTTTTGTTTTCAAATAGCCCAGAATAAACTTTATACTGAGCGCTCCAACGATGGCTGCTGTTGTGATTCCAAAGAAAAGCGGTACCGCATCAATTTGCTGATTGATGATATCCTTGGCTTTATACACTCCACTCAGAAAAATAAAAGGCGTTGAGAGAAGAAACGTGAATCTTGCTGAATCCTCTCTGTTAATTCTGAACGCTCTGCCGGTTGCCATAGTGATTCCCGAGCGTGAAACTCCGGGTATCATTGCAATTGCTTGCGATACCCCAATCAAAAAGCTCCTTTTAAATCCGATATCCTTAAGCGAAACATCTGTTTTTGCCAGCTTATCGGCTGCATAAAGCACAATACCCATCACAATGAGCATAATACCGATAATCAACGGATCTCTAAAGGTTGTTTCGATCTGCTCTTCAAAGAGAACTCCCAATACGCCTCCCGGAATACACGCCAGCATAATGAACCAGAAAAGCTTGCCGTCATTGGACTTTATATCGGTAAGCCCAGCTTTTATCAGCCTGATCCAGTCCTTCCAGAAAAAAAAGACTACCGCTATTACTGTTCCCATATGTAGCGCTACATCAAATGCCAGCCCCGGGTGTTCTTCCCATCCCAGAAACTCTGTTGCAAGAACCAGATGAGCAGTGCTTGAAATTGGCAGAAACTCACCCAGCCCTTGAATAATCCCGTAAATAATTGCCTGTAATATACTCATTTGTTTACCTCCACAAAGTTTACACTTAGATCATACGATATCGTCCAAAAATAGTTTGATTTTATGCCGCCTCATTCTGAATGTACCTCGGGACATAGTACCCTTCTTCATTTTTTACAAAGGGTCTTTTGTCCGGCTTAAGCGACCACAGTCCTCTTCCCTCGGCAATTGCTTCTTCCTGAAGTTTGCTAAAAAACTCCCTGTGGATAGTGTTGGGCTTTACCAGATCGATTCTTGCCAGACCTTGTTCAACCATTGATGCATTAACACAGGTACCGTCCTCCTGCATGACATATGCCAATAACCTGCCATACCGGTCATCAACATCCTTTTCAAATATCAGGACAACCTGTTTGTTAAGTACCATCGAGCTCAATTGCTCTGTTGCCTTTTTCCCGTATGGCTGTTCATCCACACCGCTTTTAACCGTCTCAGGAGTGTCAATACACAATAATCTGACCTTATACTCCTCGTTTTTATACTCTACAGTTAGTGTATCCCCGTCTACTATCCTTGTTACTTTTGCAGGAATGTATCCTCCGGGTTGAATCCCCTCGACATCCGAAGCTTTAATCGGGCATTTTTGTGCTTCATTGTCCTCAAGGGTCTCTGACTGCTCCAACGGAGCCTGCTGTATATGTGTCACCTGGGTTTCTGTCGATGACTGCAATGAAACCGGATCCAGGGTTCCCGGCTTATCCGGAGTCGTAACAGAAAGCAGCAGCAATACCCCCGCTATAATTAGCCCTGAAACTGTTGGAATTCTCTTTTTCATTTTGTCTCTCCTTCGTTGTCTTAACATTGGTGCTTGCTTAACACTTAAGAACTGCTGTAATCATAATACCACACCCGGAAAACTCAGTCCATCTGCAGACCAAGAAAATTCGCTTCGCTCATGGCCCTAAAAAACAATACTACAGTGGGAGTTGTCACGCAGCTCTTGTCTGTAGTATTGTTACTGTAGTACTGTTAATATAGTACATTATATTATCGATAATACTCTGATATTCGCCAGAACCATCGTCCGGCTGCTTTCGCCTTTGTGCTTTTGTCCTGCCTCACTTTTCCAGCCGCTGCATAACTTATGCCCGGCCTCATTTGTCCTACCTCATTTGTCCGGCTGCTTTTGTCCCATAATTCAGAATCCCTTCTCCAGAGCCGGTGAAGCCGCAAGTACAGGCACAATGGGCTTTTGAATCGGAGTTTCTTCCTGTCGACCGGACTTGGAATGAAAGGTCAGCTCAATAACCTGAGCAATGTCGTCCACCGGTATCACTTCTATCCCAATATCACTAAACGTCTCCTGCCAGTTCTCTCTTGGCACCAATACTTTATTAATTCCTGCAAGCTTCGCTGCTTCAATCTTAGCGGCAACGCCACCCACAGGCTTTACTCTGCCCCTGATAGAAAGCTCGCCGGTCATTGCGATGTCATTGCTCACCGGTATGTTCAAAACTGCCGAATAAACTGCGGCTGCAATAGCAATTCCAGCTGACGGTCCATCAATAGGTATTCCTCCCGGAAAGTTCAGATGAATGTCATATTCCTTGGCATCTACATCCAGGAATTTTTTCAGCACGGTGAGCACATTTTCGACGGAGGCTTTTGCAGAACTGGTCCTCCTAAGCTTTTGACCCCTTCCATCCATTTCCTCTTCCTCGACAATGCCGGTCACCTTAATGTTTCCCTTCCCGGCAAGAGCCTTCATCGCTGATACCTCAATATCAATGACAATGCCGGTAGCATTTCCGAATACCGCTAACCCGTTCATACAGCCCACTTGCTTTTCTCCGGCGCTGATCTTTTTGTCAATTCTGGGGCTGTAATGGCCGAATTCCACGACCCATTCAATATCCTTCCGGGTAATGATGTTTCTTCCTTCAACCTGGACCACGCCACCTGCGATCTGTATAATATTAACGGCATCTCTGCCATTCTGAGCATATTTTGCTATCAGCTCCTCCGTTCCGTCCTCAACCCGGAAACCGCCTCTGATTGCAGCGTTACGCGCAATGGTGGCAATCTCATCGGCTGACAGCGGTCTGAAAAATATTTCAACACATCTGGAACGGAGCGCCGGAGGAAGCTCTTCCGCTGCCCGTGTTGTAGCTCCTACCAGCCTGAAATCAGCAGGCAGACCTTTCTGGAATATTTCATGGATGTGTATGGGTATATTGGAATCCTCTGAGCTGTAGTATGCGCTTTCAAGAAATACCTTTCGGTCTTCCAATACCTTTAGTAATTTATTCATCTGGATGGGATGGAGCTCTCCGATTTCATCAATAAACAGTATCCCGCCATGTGCCTTTGTTACAGCTCCCTGTTTGGGCTGAGGAATACCTGCTACGCCGTAAGCACCTGCTCCCTGGTATATGGGATCATGCACAGATCCAATCAGGGGATCTGCAATTCCTCTCTCGTCAAATCGGAGTATCGTCGCATCCACTTCTATGAACTTGGCCTCTCTGTTGAAAGGAGAGATGAGCGCTTGCCTTGCTTCATCCAGTATGACTCTTGCAGCGGCAGTTTTGCCGATACCGGGCGGCCCATAGATAATCACATGCTGAGGATTGGGACCGCACAAGGCCGCTCTCAGTGCCTTCAGCCCTTGCTCCTGCCCAACGATATCACTGAGCGTAGCCGGCCTGGTCTTTTCAGATAACGGTTCTGTCAGTTTTATTTCCTTCAGTCTTCGGAGTTTTTCCAGCTCTTTCCGTGATTCCTTCTCAATTGCACTTTTATTTCCCTGCTGGGATTTCAACAAATTGAGAAAATATAGTCCGATTATTATGGAAAAGAAAAATTGTATGATAAGAAAGGTACTGGTCAACATTCCGTCTCCTCCTCATGCCCGACTTCTGTTATGAATAAATTAACGCAATTTGGCATTGTTTTATTATTATAGTATTAACAATATCAACGAATTTATCCGATGACAGAAATGAAAACTGACAAAAAGGTGGAGGTCCTAGGTGTTTTTGATAAAAAAAAGGGATACTTCCTGTAATCATTACATCACCAGGGAGTATCCTCTGTTTTGTTGACTGATTTATGAAGCAGACTCTTTCTTGACCCTTGACTTTTTACCGGAAGCTTTCTTTAACGACTTCCTGTTTTCGTTCAGAATCAACTGAGGAGTTATCTTCATTTCCACCGTATCCTTGGTGACAATACACTTTTCAACATTGGTTGAAGAAGGTATATCATACATGACATCCAGCATGATCTCTTCGATAATCGCTCTGAGACCTCTGGCTCCTGTGTTGCGAGCCAGTGCCTTGTCAGCAATTGCCTCCAGCGCTTCCTGTTCAAACTCCAAAAGCGAGTCATCCATCTCAAACAGCTTCTGGTATTGTTTCACAAGGGCATTTTTCGGCTCCGTCAAGATCTGGACCAACGCCTGTCTGTCAAGCGCGCCTAAGGTCACAAGGACAGGAAGTCTTCCTACGAACTCAGGTATCAGTCCAAATTTGAGCAGATCCTGAGGCAGAATGTGGGACAATACTTCCCCGATATCCTTATCCTTTTTACTCTCAATAGTAGCGCCAAATCCAATAGCTCTTGTGCCGATCCTGTTCTGTATAATCTTATCGATACCGTCAAATGCTCCACCGCATATGAACAGAATATTCGTTGTGTCTATTTGTATGAATTCCTGATGGGGATGCTTTCTTCCACCTTGTGGCGGAACGGAAGCCGTAGTGCCCTCCAATATCTTTAATAAAGCCTGCTGCACGCCCTCACCGCTTACATCTCTTGTGATGGACGGATTCTCAGACTTTCTGGCGATCTTGTCAATTTCGTCGATGTAGATAATACCCTTTTCAGCCTTTTCAATATCGTAATCCGCTGCCTGAATAAGCTTCAGAAGTATATTTTCCACATCCTCACCTACATAGCCTGCTTCCGTCAATGAGGTAGCATCGGCAATGGCAAAAGGAACGTTAAGTACCCTTGCGAGTGTCTGAGCCAGCAATGTCTTCCCTGAACCGGTGGGCCCAAGCATAACAATATTGCTCTTCTGAATCTCCACATCACTTGTTTTCATATCGGTGTTGATTCGTTTATAATGGTTGTAAACCGCTACCGAAAGAGACTTTTTAGCTGTTTCCTGGCCAATGACATACTGATCCAGTATCGCCTTTATATCCTTCGGCTTGGGTATATCATTGAGCTCGGTATCCGCTTTGATGTCTTCAAATTCTTCCTCTATGATCTCAGAGCAAAGCTCAATACACTCATCACAAATATATACACCCGGGCCTGCGACCAACCTCTTCACCTGTTCCTGAGTTTTACCGCAGAAGGAGCATTTTAACTGCTTCTTCTCATCATATCTGGACATTATTCCACCCCATCTATTTCTTTCTAATCATGATTTCGTCAACGAGGCCATAAGCCTTAGCATCCTCAGCTGACATGAAATAGTCCCTTTCAACGTCCCTTTCAATTTTGTCAAGGGGCTGGCCGGTTTTTTCACTTAATATACTATTTATCCTATTTTTGATTTTTAAAAGCCATTCAGTACGTATCTTAATATCCGTCGCCTGACCTTGTGCTCCTCCAAGTGGCTGGTGTATCATGATTTCACTGTTCGGCAAAGCAAACCTTTTCCCTTTTGCGCCTGCTGCGAGCAAAAAGGCTCCCATGCTTGCTGCCATACCCACACAAATAGTCTGGACATCTGCTTTTACATGCTGCATTGTATCATATATGGCAAACCCTGATGTAACACTTCCTCCAGGGCTGTTGATGTACAATTGGATATCCTTGTCCGGGTCGACAGAATCAAGGTAAAGCATCTGGGCAACAACAAGGCTTGCGGTTACATCATTGACCTCATCGCTCAGCATGATAATTCTTTCCTTGAGCAGCATGGAGAAAATATCATAAGAACGTTCTCCACGATTGGATTGTTCAACTACTATCGGTACTAAGCTCATAATATTCCTCCCTTTCATTTATATAAATATATTACGGCATAAACAAACAATTGTTTAGGCTTCTTTATTGTTTCCCACAAGAAGCGCAAAATAAACTGTATATTAGGACAGTTTTGCGTTTTCCACCAGGAAATCAACGGTCTTTCTGGCAACCAAATTACTCCTGATATATTCTATATCATCGGGTTTCAAATGTTGCCTGAAATCTTCCTCACTCTGCTTATAACTTTCCGCAAGCTTTTTGATCTCTTCGTTGGTATCATCATCGGACGGTACAATTGCTTCTTCCGCACCGATCTTCTCGATAACAAGCTGAGTCTTCACTTCCTGCTCCGCTCTCTTTGAGAACTGCTCACGGAAGCTCTTCATGTCCATGCCCATGATCTCCAGGTACTTATCCAGATCCAGCCCCTGATATCTCAGTCTCATGGCAAAATCATATACCAGATTGTCAATATGCTTTTCAATCATCACAGGAGGAATCTCAACGGTTGCATTTTCTACTACTTTTGCAACTACATTATCCTCATTCTCATGATGAGCCTTATGCTCGGCCTTTTCAACAAGCTTTGCTCTCAAATCAGCTTTGTATTCCTCAAGAGTGTCAAATTCACTTACATCCTTTGCAAATTCATCATCCAGCACAGGTAATTCCTTTACCTTGATTTCTTTCACAGTAACCTTGAAAACAGCGGGTTTTCCGGCCAATTCCGCCTGTCCGTAATCCTCAGGGAAGGAAACATTCACTTCCTTCTCTTCTCCGGCAGCGACACCGATCAGCTGATCTTCGAAGCCGGGAATAAAGGAGCCTGAGCCTATAACCAATGAATAGTCCGTACCTTTTCCGCCTTCAAAAGCCACGCCGTCCATAAAGCCCTCAAAGTCTATAATAGCAGTATCACCGGAAGCAACCGGTCTATCCTCTACAGTCAGAAGCCTTGCATTTTTCTCAAGAATATTTCCGATTTCTTTCTCCAGATCATCGTCTGTCACAGTTGCATCAGCCTTCTGGACTTCAACACCCTTATACTGTCCCAGTTCTACTTCCGGCTTTACAGTTACTTTTGCAGTAAATATCAAGGTCTGGCCCTTGCCAATTTGCTTGATATCGATTTCAGGCCTGTCCACCGGATGCAGGTCATTCTCTTCAACTGCCTGATCATATGCTTCAGGGCATATTTCATTGATGGCATCCTCGTATAGCACCTGTTCACCGTAGAATTTTTCAACCATGTATCTTGGAGCCTTGCCCCTTCTGAAACCAGGAATATTAAACTTGTTTGCGTTCTTTTTAAATGCCTTCTGAAGACCTTGTTCAAACTTTTCTGCATCAACCTCTATTTCAAGTTGAATCACATTCTTGCCTTCTTTTTCTACTTTTACCTGCATCTGATTTCAATTCCTCCTATATATTCATTCCATTATCATTACGGCCAATTGCACAGCAAATCCGGCCTGAATCCCGAGAGTTATGATCCCCAAGATTTACATCTATACATTATAGCATATTCGTTTTTATAAAGACAATACAAATGCCTATTTTCGCAGCTTACCATTTTTGTAGCTTCATAAATGCTTATCAAATTAGTCTTACAGGCTTAAAGCCTAAATAATCGGCAGCAACAAGTCTGAACTCAATTCCCTTGACCGATCCCTCAACCGCATTTTTGTGGCCTTCTCCATGCAGATGCCCGTAAATACAAAGTTGAACATCATATTTGTGCATTATATCCAAAAAACCGGAGAAAACACCCTTTGCATTAAAAACCGGGTAATGCATGGCGGCAATAAGATATCCGCCTTCCGGCACAATAGCGTTCTTCAGCGAAAGCTCCAGCCTTTGCAGCTCCCTTTGATAAATTTTTTCATCCTCGGCGTTGAAGCCTTCATCTCCCGGCATCTTCCATCCCCTTGTACCGCATATGGCAGCTCCCTCAAAAGTGTAGCTGTTGTTGTGCATAAAGCTGATTGTGGAAAATCCGTTTTCAATGATAAATTTATCAAGCTTACTCTTTGTTGTCCACCAATAATCATGATTTCCTTTGGAAATAATTTTTTTGCCGGGTAACCTGTCTATAAACTGAAAATCCTTATATGCCTGATCCAGATAGGTTGCCCATGAAATGTCACCTGGAATGAGCACGTAGTCGTCATTTCCCACAGTAGAACGCCAGTTTTCCTCAAGTCTGTCCATATAGTTGGCCCATCTTGATCCGAACACATCCATCGGCTTATCGACACCGAATGCCAGATGCAGATCAGAGATCGCATATATTGCCATGAATTTATTTTTCCTTTCTTACCATACCATTAAATCTCCGATTGGAAAAACTCGAACAGCTTTTCCGCAACAGCCCTGCTGATTCCTTCAACCGCCTGGAGATCGTCAATTCCGGCTTTTCTGATTTTGCTCACTGACCCAAAATGCTTCAATAAGGCTTTTTTACGTTTCGGTCCTATCCCTTCCACCTCGTCCAGGACAGACCTGGAGTATCTTTTTGCTCTCAGCTTCTTGTTGTAGTCCAGTGCAAATCGGTGCGCTTCATCCTGCACCGAGGTCACAAACCTCAGCACAGCCAGATTTTTTGTCAGATCGATTTCTCCCTTGTCCGGCAATATCAACCCTCTGGTACGATGCTTGTCATCCTTCACCATTCCGCATAGCGGAATTTGAATACCGAGCTCCGATAATACCTGACTGATTGCATGGACATGCCCCAATCCGCCGTCAAGCATAATAAGATCGGGCATCTTCGAAAAGCCGGATTCAGCTGCAGCCGGGACGTTCATAGGAGCATCGTCCTTGGGGACTGTTCCGGTGGAATACTCTTCACGCGAATAAGGAGTGACTGCACCAACAGAACCGTCCTCATAGCCGCCCTGCTGTTCGCGCTCGGCGCGCCGGAACCTCCTGTACAAGGTCTCCTGCATACTGGCATAATCATTCTGCGTATCCGTTAAACGTATTTTAAAGCGTCTGTATTCCTTTTTGGCAGGCATCCCATGCTCAAAAACCACCATAGAGGCCACAATCTCAGATGAACCGGTATTGGATATATCATATGCCTCAAGTCTTTCGGGTATCTGTGAAAGTCCCAGCATATCGGCCATACCCTGCAGGCCTTCCTGCACCGGCTCTCCAACCCTCATTTTTTCATTGAAACGGTCCAATTCTATTTGGGCGTTCTGGGACACCATCTCGACCAGGTGGAGCTTCTCCCCTCTCTGAGGCACCTTCACATGCACTCTTGCTCCTCTTTTTACGGTAAGCCATTCCTCGATGACATCGCTGTCGTCAACATCCGCACCAACCACAATTTCCGATGGCACCATGGCAGCTGTACTATAAAACTGTTTTAGAAAGGAAGATGCAAGCTCCTGAAGCTCGCCCTCACCTGAACCTTCTATGATGAAGAACTCTCGCCCAAGAAGCTTCCCGCTCCGTATAAAGAATACCTGAACACATGTATCGGTCTTGCTATGTGCAAACCCTACAACATCCTTATCTGCTCCTGCCACAGACAGTACCTTTTGCTCCTCGGTGATATATCTTAACCCGGCCAGCTTGTCCCTTAACAATGCAGCTTTTTCAAACTCCAAATTTTCTGCCGCTTCCTGCATATCGTTCTCCAGCTTGGTCACGATCGCATCCTGCTTCCCGTCAAGAAACGAGCAGACATCCCGCATAACCGTTCTGTATTCCTCCTTGGTAACTTTAGCGGCACACGGCCCAGGACACTGTTTGATATAGTAGTTTAAACAAGGCCTGGATTTTCCAATATCCCTCGGCAGTACACGCTTGCAGGTTCTGAAAGGAAATACTTTTTTGATAAGGTTAATTGTTTCCCTGACAGAGAACACATTAGAATAAGGGCCGAAGTATCTGGCTCCATCCTTATCCACCCGTCTGGTCATATATACCCGTGGATAATCCTCATTCATGGTCACTTTAATATAAGGATAATTTTTATCATCCTTTAGTAAGATATTAAATTTGGGTTTGAACTTTTTTATAAGATTGCATTCGAGTATTAACGCTTCCAGTTCAGTATCAGTGACAATGTATTCAAACTCACTGATTCTTGCCACCATGGCGGCAACCTTTGGCGCATGTACTGCAGACGACTGAAAGTATTGTCTGACCCTGTTTTTCAGTACTCTGGCTTTACCAACATAAATGATGGTGCCGTTCTCATCCTTCATAATATAAACGCCCGGTTTATCGGGCAGTTTTTTTAGCTCTTCCTGTATGTCGAACATGTTCTAAGCGTTCTCACCTGTATCTGAAAGAAGATATTTTTCCAACTCGGTTGCAGCCTCCGCTTCGTCATCGCCTTCAATGGTTATGGCCAGCTTTGTGCCCGGTCCTATGCCAAGCGATAATACGCCAAGAAGACTCTTCGCGTTTGCTTTTCTTTCACCTTTAGCCAACCAAATACTTGACTTGTAATTTGAGGCCTTCTGAATAAATATAGCTGCTGATTTGGACTGAAGGCCCGCGGAACTTTTTATTTCAATTTCCCTAACTATCATTTCCAACCTCCACGCTATTATGTTTCTCCCTAATTTCCGGACTCTCTCTCTTGTGTCCTTATGTAACATCATTATAACAGATAGAAAATAAATTGGCTAGGACGAAGTTGTTATTGCCTGTACAATCCCTCATCCCAACCAATTTTACCATTTTCACAAATTTCTATCCTATGAATTGTTTAATTTTCTTTCAAATAACGCTCTTCCATGTAAATACCAAGCCCCATGGAGTAAATGAAAAAGTTCAGCAGTCCGATTAATCCAAGCCCCAGAAAAAGGCTTTCCTGAGGAATTATAAACAGTAGTAAGAGTTTGACCAGCGTAATTGTAATAAGACCGGTAAAGAACTCCATGTACATACTGTTCCCGGCACTGAACGCTTTGAGAATCATCCTGCCCAAAAACATGCTGGCAGGAACCATAGCCAGCACCAAAAGCACAATGTATAAAAAAGGTGCAATCAGCGTAAGAAGTAACAGCAACAGTAATATGGTAGCTGACACAAAGGACAGAATACCCAACAGTAGCTTCTTTCCGATATTGATATCAATTTTGTTTGCTATGCCGGTATACTTTGCTTTTGAAATACTCAGAACAAGCAACCCCACTACCAACACTGCCAAAGTAAATAATATCAAGATCATCAGGCGCAGATAGGAGAGAGCGCCTATGTCCAGATTCATGGATTCACCAAAGATTCTGACATCCTGTCCAAGGATCCGGGCTCCCGCATTCTTGTTCATGGAACCCATTGTGATCACATCACCATGCACAACCGCATCCTTGCCGAGAGTTGTTTTCCCGAATACAGTAACAACCTGCTTGGAAACCTCCGAATTAATATAGATCTCTCCAAAAACAGCAACGATTTGTCCATTAACACCGCTGTTTACCGTAACATCTCCGAGAACCGCAATCACATTTCCATTCACATTTTCATTTATTATAACATCATCAAATACACTGATCTCATCTCCGTTTTCCGAAGAGACCGTTATACCCTCTGCAGCAACAGGCATGACATGGAGTATTAGTACAACGAGGATTGCAAGCAATGCTGCAAATTTTTTCATTTCGTTGTCCTCCCGGCCTGTGTGCCTACATAATGAAGCAGTTTTTGTATCCCAAGCAGCAGAATAACCAGTGCCAGAAAAACATAGTAATAGGATTTGAATATGGATACCGCCACATCAAGTACTACCATGATCGCACCGCCTATCAGACCGAAAAGATCCTGAACCACGCCTAATACCGCTGCTGCCGCGCTCGAAAAGGAGCTGAAATATTCGCCGATCGTTTCAAACGCACTAAATACGCTGACATGCTTTAAATCTGCAACAAAAATAAGCAGCAGTATGATTGATAATAACGTAGCAGCATTGTAAATCAGTACAATTTGTTTCGAATTCTTTTCGTTTCGTTTCTGCTCTATTACATTCACCTTATCCATAACCAACGCTTCAAAGTTGGCGGGAGGTTCTATATCCGGCTGTTCTCCCAGTGTGGTGAAGAGGGCTTCCATGCAAGCGAATTCATCACTGCAGCTTCTGCAGCTTTTCAAATGCTCTCTGAACTGAACTTCTTCCAAATCGTTCAAATCGCCGTCGAAGTATTTCATACTATAGTTTTTTGATGTTTCACAGTTCATAGTACCTCCTCCTTTCTATCCTGCATTAGCGCCTCTCTTAGCATCAGTCTTGCCCGGTAAAGCCTGTTTTTAATGATCGTCATTGGTTCTCCCAATACCTTTGTCATCTCCTCATAAGACAATCCGTTCTGATGAAAAAGAATGACCGGGATCCTGTATTTCTCCGGCAATTCTCGAACCGCTTTTTGTATCCTTTCCGTTCGTTCCTTCTGAATATAGCTTGCCTCAGGAGTACCGACACAGCTTGAAAAACCTTCGATCTCTTCAATCGGTATTGATACCAGCTTTTTCTTCCGATGTATATCAAGACAAAGGTTTGTAGCAATTCGGACCGCCCAGGTAGAAAACTTGTATTCCGGATTGTAACGATCCAACGCTTTGTAAATCCTGATGAATACTTCCTGGGAGATGTCGCTGACCTCCTCTTTATCATGTATCATATTATATACAACACTGAATATCAACTTTTTATATCGGGTTACAAGCTCTTCAAAATACTCCTGCCGTCCTGCCAGACACTTTTGTATAAGTTCATAGTCGGTCAGCTCCAATCGGTTCTCACCACCTTGCCTATATAAATTATACGATAATGTGCTCCAAGTGTCTTAAATAATGTGCAATTTTCTTAAAGAAAATAATACTCAAGCCGTGAGCGCGTCAAATCGATTTTATCTTAAGTGTTTCCACATGATAACAGCATCCTCGTTGTCATCAGCATAATAGGCTTTTCTCATACCGCCCTCTTCAAATCCAAACTTTTTATAAAGTCCCTGAGCAACCTGATTGCTCCGCCTGACTTCCAATGTTAACGACACAATTCCGCGCGCCTCTGCGATCTCCAGAATTGCTTTCAATAATGCACTTCCTACTCCGCTGCTTCGAAATTCCGGGTGTACAGCAATATTTGTTATATGCCCTTCGTCACAAATCTGCCACATACCGGCATAGCCAACGACTTTTTCACCGGCCAGGGCACATATATAGACAGCTATGTCGTTTTCGAGAATTTCTTCTGTTATGGACTGCCTGGACCACGGTATGGTAAAGGAAAGGTTTTCAATGACTTCAATACCGTCGATATGGTCCTGCCCAGCCATGGCTATTTGGATGTCTTCCATAGTGACCTCACTCACTTGTCAATGTGACGTTGTTCAATTTCCAATGGGGGCAAGCCCCCATACCCCCTCGCTGCGGGCAAAGTGAATTTGCCCTGCGCTACACTTCGTGCGCCACGCTTTCGCATGGCGTTTGAACAACGTCAGTCAGAACTGTGACGTTGTTCAAACTCTCTTTCTGCCTGTGACTGCCTCAGATAGAATGGCGTTAATTCAAAGCTGCCGACCGTCTCGCCCCTGTGCGCAAGTGTCAATGCCATCTGGGCTGCCGGCGCCGCCATTTGCTGCAGCATAAAGTTCGGCATGAACGTACAGCGCTCTCCAAGCTCGATTTTGAGAAAATCTCTGTGAAGTGATACTCCGTCACCGGTAAATATAACATCCAGGCTATTCTCTTCGATCCGCTCCACCAATTCGGAAATATGTATTCCCATGTACCCGGATGTGTTTGTCATCTGTCCATTATGATATGTATATAATGCAGTGTACACCTGATTATTTCTGGCATCCATGATCGGGCATACCATTGTATTACCGGATACTGCAACAGCGTTGGCCAGTGCATCCAGTGACGTAATACCGGCCACGGGCTTCTGGGCTGCATATGCCATTGCTTTTATCGTAGTTACACCAATCCTGAGACCGGTAAAAGAGCCGGGCCCAGTTATTGCAGCAAACACATCAATATCGGCAGGCGTCATCTTAAGGCTATTCAGCAGCTCCTGCATCATCGGCACAAGCTTCTGCGAATGAGTTCGTCTGTCATTAAGCATATACTCGGCCAGGAGACCGGTTTCATCAGCAACAGCGATGCCCGCCATTGTAGTGGAGGTATCAACAGCCAATGCTTTCATGGGACATCCTCCTCTCATACTCCTCGGCTTTTGCTCCGGTAAATCGCATCGTTATCTGCCTGCTGTCCGGCATGTCCGCATGATCCTTCTCAATGAGAACATCAATCCGTTCCTCCGGCAGTATTTCTTTTATAAGCTCCGCCCACTCTATCACGGTTATTCCATTACCGGAGATATACTCGTCATAGCCTGTCTCAAACATTTCACCGGCATCAGCGATTCTGTATACATCAAAATGATAAAGAGGCAGCGTTCCTTCGTATTCATTTACAATCGTAAAGGTTGGACTGGTAATATATCCTTCAATGCCAAGAGCTTTGGCAATACCTCCTGTAAAAGCGGTTTTCCCGGTTCCCAGGTCGCCCGTCAGGCATATCGTATCCCCCTTATGCAGTAATTGCCCCAGCCTTCTCCCCAATTCTGCCGTTTCCTC